>DATLAM010000072.1:0-5933 GCA_035527435.1 Bathyarchaeia archaeon | reverse complement strand
TTTTCTTGTGGTTGTTGGTCCTGACCGTTAAAAAAATCCTTGGTCATTACCAGCTGATTTTTGCCTTAAGTGCGATCTTGCTTTTAGGTTTTTTTGACCACTACTGGCTTACTCTTCAGCAAAACCAGCTTTTGCTGGTTTTGGTTTTAGGTCTTTCGTGGGCAAAGAAAAAATAAAGTGTTACAATGACTTCCATGAGGTTTTCCCAAAAAATCGCTCTCAATACCCTGGCTCAAGTTTTAGGAAAGATCTTTTCGGCAGGGACAATGTTAGTTATTACCATGATGGTGTTGCGCTGGTTTGGTGTGGAAGACTTTGGCAGGCTAACCGCAATCTTGGCCTATGTTGCCTATTTTTATTTATTAGCTGATTTTGGTTTTAATGCGATTATTGTTCGCGAAGCGGCCAAGAACAAAGTCCGTCCGGCTGAATATTTTTCTTTGCTTTTATCTCTCCGGTTTTTCCTTGCTTTAGCTTTGATTTTTTTAGCCCTTTTAATTCTTTTAATTCTTCCTTCTCCTTACAATCAGCCTTTTGTTAAACAGGGAATTTTTTTAGCCTCCATGATGATTTTGGCCCAAGCTTTTCTGGCCAGTGCCAACGCTGTTTTTCAGTTTAAGCTTCGTTATGATCAATCAGCCCTTGCGGTGGGACTGGGCAGCCTGGTGACCCTTATTTTAGTTTTTCTTTTTATTAAAAAGGGGTTTTCCCTTTTATCCTTAGTGCTGGCTTTCACTATCGGTGGCTTGGTTATGGCCTCAGCGGCCCTTTTTCTGGCCAAGAGGTTGGTACCCCGCCTTCGTTTTTCGGTTCAGCCAAAAAGATTTAAAAAAATTTTTCTTTTAACCTGGCCTTTGGGACTGACTCTAATTTTTAACCTGGTTTATTTTAAAATTGACAAATTCTTAATTCCGGTTTTGCGTTCCTTTCAGGAATTGGGTCTTTATGAAGCCGCCTACAAGGTGTTTGATGTTTCCCTGGTTTTTCCTGTTTTTTTTATGAATTCCGTTTTTCCGGTGCTGGCGAAAATGGCCAAAGAAAAGACTGCCTACAAGCGGGTTTTTAAAAAAGCCTTTTTTATTCTTTTGATTACCTCTTTTTCGGGGATGATAATCGGTATTTTGACCACCCCCCTGATAATTAAAATTATTGCCGGCCAGGCTTTGCCCCTTTCAGTTTTGGTTTTACGGGTTCTTTTTTGCTCCTTGCCGCTTTTTTTCCTTTCCGCCCTTTTAATGTGGGACTTTATCTTAAAAAATCAACAAAAATCCCTGGTTTTTATTTACGGAGCCGGCCTTTTAACCAATTTATTTTTAAATCTTGTTTTCATTCCCCAATACGGGATTTTAGCTGCTGCCGTGAACACCGGCGTTACCGAAGGAGTCGTTTTATTTTTTCTATTCTGGAGGCGAAATGCAAATTAATGTTTTTTGCGATGGGGGAGCCAGAGGCAATCCGGGCCCAGCCGCCGTTGGCTTCGTTATTAAAGACAGCGCCGGTAAAGTTATTAAAAAAAAGGGAAAGTATCTTGGCCGGGCAACCAATAATGTTGCCGAGTATCAAGCTGTGGTTGCCGCTCTGGCTTGGTTAAGCCAACAAGTAAAGCCTGATTCCCAACCAGTAGCCTACACTTTTTTTCTTGACTCCCGGCTGGTGGTCAATCAACTTAACGGTCTTTTTAAAGTTAAAAAAGCCAGTCTGAGAAGCCTAGTTGTTAAGATCCGCCAACTAGAACAAGCCGTCGGGGGCAACATCAACTATCTTTTTATTAAAAGAGAAAAAAACCAAGAAGCCGACCAGCTGGTTAACCTGACCCTTGACCAAAAGCTTTTATCATAACACCGATTTTTACCAACTTTCTTTTTCATGTTTATAATTAGTTCCTATCGGCCTTTTGTTGAAAGAGCCATTAGTTTAAGGTAAGATTGATCTTAAAAGACTGCCCGATGAAAAAGAAAATTGCCGGCTTTCATCTCAAAGCTTCCTCTAAAAAACCTGTTTGCTTAGTTGCCGGCGGAGCTGGTTTTATCGGCTCCTACCTTTGCGAGCAGCTTTTAAAAAAAGACTGTCAGGTAATTTGTCTTGACAACCTTTCAACCGGCAGGAAAGAAAACCTAGCCGGGCTTTCTTCCCACCAAAACTTCACGTTTATCAACCATGATTTAACCAAACCCTTCAAAAAACAATTGCCTAAAATTGATTACCTCTTTCATTTGGCAGGAGTTGAAGCCTATCTTGAAAAGAAAGACCTTTCGCTTGATCTTCTTAAAGTAAATGCGGCCGGAACAAACAATCTTTTAGAATTGGCTCGAAAAGACAAGGCAAAATTTTTGTTAGTCTCTTCAATTGATGTTTATTCAGCCGCTTTATCAATCTCCAGCCTTCGCGATTATTACCAAGGAGAAGAGAGTCTTTTAAGCCACAGCGAAGCCAAGCGTTTTGCCGAAAGCCTGGTTTTTGAATATTTTAAAAAATATCGTCTTGATGCCCGGATTGTTCGTTTGGGCCAAGTTTATGGGCCAAGGATGAATCTTAAAGTGGGAACCAGGATTGTTGGCCTGTTCAGGGAGGCCTTATCAGGCGGACCAATGAGGCTTCCAGGCGATGGTAGAACAGCGGCCCATCCTACTTTTGTTCTTGATGTGGTTGAAGGCCTTTTGCGGGCGATGTTTTTTTCAGGCACCAACGGCCGGATTTTTTCTTTGGTTGACCCAAAAGAAGTTTCCTTTTTAGCTTTTAGCCAAGAGTTGCAAAAACAAAGTCCAGCCTCTCCTTCCCTTGAGTTTATTGCTCCAAAAGAAGACGAGTTTCCTTTTGAAAAAGAGAAACTTTTCGTGGCCCAGCGCTATCTTAGCTGGACACCAAAAACTGATTTATCAGAAGGGATCAGCCAGACGCTGGCTTATTTTCACTCCTTGAGGGATAAAGAAAAAAAACTCCAACTGCCTTTCGGAAAGAAGGGATTAAAAAAAGGCTTGACCAAGATCTCCGGCCGCTCCGCTAATAGGGTTGCCCTGGTTTTTTTAATCATTTTTCTTTTTCTTGCCCCCCTTTTATTTTTCATCGGTGATGTTTTTTGGGGACTGGCTCGTTTAAACCAAGCAAAGGGAGCCTTAGAAAGGGCCAGTTTTGAGAAAAGCGCTGCTTATTCTGTTTCCGCTCGGAAATCATTTGCCGTTGCCAAAACTGGGCTTGATTGGCTTGATTGGCTTTGGCGGATAGGTTGGCTTGAAGCCTTTGGAGAGTTTATGGAAGATAACTTATCTCTTGGCCAAAATCTGGCTGGAGCTTTTTATCATGCTAGTTTGGCTGCCCAGGCCGGGGAGAAAGCATCAGCGATTATCTTTCAAAACCAAGAAGGGGATCTTGAAAAATTGACCGGCCAGGTGGAAACGGAAATTGACTTTGTCTATAACCAGCTTTCCCGACTTCAGATCGTCCTTGAAAAAGAGCAACAAGATTTTCCTTTAGGGAACATTTTAGGCTTGGAAGAAAAGAAAAAAGCTTTAAAGTTAAAAATAAAACCCACCCGGGAATTAGCTCTTCAGCTGAAAAAAGGAATTAGGCTTTTGCCTTCAATCACCGCTCTTTCTGGCAAAAGAACCTATCTTGTTCTTCTTCAAAACAACATGGAGCTTCGCCCCACCGGAGGGTTTATTGGCTCTTTTGGTTTGGCGACTTTTAAGGAAGGCCGTTTTATTGATTTTGAGGTCCACAATGTTTACACCGCTGATGGTCAGCTTAAAGGCCATGTCGAGCCGCCACCGGAGATTAAAAATTATTTGGGTGAGGCCGGCTGGTATCTCAGGGACAGCAATTTTGACCCTGATTTTCCCACCAGCGCTCTTCGGGCGGAGTGGTTTTTAGAGAAAGAAATGGGCCGGGTTGTAGATGGCGTTTTGGCAATTAACCTGGATTTTGCCCAAAAGATTTTGGTTGCCACAGGCGAAATAGATCTTCCTGATTATCAGGAAAAAATTACGGCCGCCAATCTTTTTGAAAGAGCTCAATACCATGCTGAAATAGGCTTTTTTTCTGGTTCAACTCAAAAGGAAGACTTTTTAGGAGCCTTAGCCCGGGCTCTTTATGTGCGGATCCGGGATAGCGATCAGGGAGAGCGGTTTAGTTTAGGCAAGGCTTCTTATCAAGCCCTTAAAGAGAAGGACCTGCTGATCTTTTTGCATGAGGAAGAGGAAGCCCAGATTTTAACCAGTCTGGACTGGGATGGAAGCTTAAAGACAATGAAATGTCAGCCGACCTTGGAAAGCTGTTTAACTGATTATTTGATGATTGTTGAGGCTAATTTCGGGGTTAACAAGGCCAACTTTTTTGTTAAAAGAGAAATCACTCATCAGGTAAAGATTGCTGATGACGGCACAATCAAAGAAAACCTCCAGCTTGTTTATTTTAACCAGAGCCCTTCTGAAAATTTGCCGGCAGGCCGTTACAAAAATTATTTGCGCCTTTACACTCCTGCGGGAACAAAACTGGGGGAGATAAAGATGGACGGTCAAAGGATAGGGGAAGAAAAAATCAAGATTGAGGAAACTGACCAAAAAAGCGTTTTCGGGTTTTTAGTTGAGGTACCGATTAAGGAAAAAAGAAAAGTGGAGATTGCTTATCAGCTGGGAGAAAAGTTAGATTTAACCAAGCCAAGACCGAGTTATCTTTTTCTAGTCCAAAGGCAGTCGGGTAGCCCCAAAGACGTTTTTAATTTATGGGTCAGCTATCCTCCTGGGGTTTTTCCAGAAAAAACCTATCCCCAAACAAACCCTGGTGCTCAAACGATTCTTTTCCAGCCAAAGCTTGATCAAGACTTTTTGATGGGGATTGATTTTTTCTCTTCTTGAGTTTTGAGGATAGTGATGATAAGATAGGAAGCCATGGCCAAGAAAGAAAAGCCAAAACTAAAAGCGGAAAAACGGAAAATCACTGGCCGTAAGGTAAAAAAATTGCGCCAAGAGGGAGTTTTGCCAGCCAATGTTTACGGTAAGAAAGTCAAGTCTTGTTCGATAAAGCTGGATTTAAAAACCTTCTTGCCTGTTTTTCAAGAAGTAGGGGAAACAGGGATTGTTGACCTAAACCTTAAAGGAGAGACAAAGATGCGGCCGGTGTTAATTCATAACGTCCAGCTTGACCCAGTGACTGACCAGCCGCTTCACGCTGATTTTCATCAAGTTGACCTTAAAGAAAAAGTTACGGCTGATATCCCCATTGAAATAGCCGGTGAATCACCGGCTGTTAAAGAAAAAGGCGGGATTTTAATTCAACCCCTAACTGAAGTTGAGGTTGAAGCCTTACCAGCCGAGCTGCCTGACCAGCTTGAGGTGAATATTACTGGTTTAAAGGAAATTAATGATGCGGTCACTGTTGCTGACTTAAAAGTACCGAAAGGAGTCAAACTATTAACTGCTGCCAACCAGATTCTGGCTAAGGTTGAACCGCCAGCCGAAGAGGAAGAAGAAGCTCCGCCTGCAGAAGTGCCGTCTGAGGAAGCTGAAGAAAAACCTGAAGAGAAAGAGGAAAAGCCAGAAGCGCCAGCTGGGGAGAAAGAAACTAAAGCCCCATCTGAAAAGAGTCAGCCTGAGGAGAAAAAGGCGAAGGCAAAACCAGAAAAGAAAGGGCCTCAACCTAAAAAAGAGAAGTAAAAACCAAGAATTATCCTCTTTTGATTGACAACCAAGGGTCGGAGAAATTAGACTTTAACTAATGCCCAAAAAGACGAGAGAGTCTGATGTAGCCAAACAATTTTCCGGTCCGAACGAGCAAACCTTTCCTCCTGAAGTTGAAACTGAAACCCGCTCTTTTTTCGGCAACCTGTTTCATCAAATCAAACTTCATCAGAAAAAGATTTTTATTTTTCTAGCCTTGGCTTTGGGGGTTTTAGGAGCTTGGAAGGTGGTTGACCGCGCCTATTGGATGAGTCAATGGTT
>DATLAM010000071.1:0-4383 GCA_035527435.1 Bathyarchaeia archaeon | reverse complement strand
ACTTTGGCCAGCTCTGCTGATGGACACTAAACTTTTTACCCAAAACCTGGCACCAAAGCTCTTCGCTAAAATGAGGGGCAAAAGGGGCTAAAATCTGGGCAAAAATGCCGGCATCTTCTTTGGATAGAGGGCCTTCCTTCTTCCAAAGACTTAAAAACTCCATCATCGCCGCCACCGCGGTATTGCCTTTCAAGGCCACAATATCCTCACCCACTTTTTTAATCAACCGGTGAAGGTTTGACTTAAGCTTGGGGCTTGTTTTCTCACCAATCCTGCCCTTTTCCTGATAAGCCCTGAAAACCCGGCCTAAAAACCGGTAGGCTCCCCAAACCCCTTCAGCATTCCAGGCAATCGGCTGATCAAAGGGCGCCATAAACATCTCGTAAACCCGCAAGGTGTCCGCCCCAAACTTTTTAACCACTTCATCAGGATTAACCACATTACCCAGGGATTTGCTCATCTTCCGGCCATCCTCTGCCCAAACCATGCCCACGTTGCGCAACCTTTTGAACGGCTCGTTAAAATCAACTAAACCCATTTTCTTAAAAGCCTTTATCCAGAAACGGGAATATAAAAGGTGTAAAACCGCATGCTCGGCTCCCCCAAGATACCAGTCAACCGGAAGCCAATCAGCCGCCTTTTCTTTGCTAAAAGGAGCTTTCTTATTATCCGGATCAGCAAAACGCAAGAAATACCAGCAGCTGCCCGCCCAGTTGGGCATCGTGTCCGTTTCCCTTTTGGCCGGTCCCCCGCACTTTGGGCATTTGGTTTTTACCCAATCACCAAGTCCGGCCAGAGGCGACTCCCCGGTCCCGGTAGGCTGATACTTCTCAACGTAAGGCAGTTTCACCGGCAGATTACCAAAAGGGACGGGCACAACCCCGTTTTTATCCCCGCACCGGTCACAATAAACCAAGGGAATCGGCTCTCCCCAATAACGCTGCCGGGAAAAAACCCAGTCCCGAAGATGATACTGAACCGCTTTTTTGCCCAAACCCTTTTTTCCTAAAGAAGAAAGAATTTCTTTTCTGGCCTTTAAAGAAGCAAGATTGGAAAACTTAGCCGAATTGATAAGCTTCCCCTCCCCAGAATAGGCCTTTTTTCCCACCTTGCCCCCCAAGACAACCTCAACAATCTCCAGTTGGTGTTTTTTGGCAAAATCCCAATCCCGCTGATCATGAGCCGGAACGCCCATCACTGCTCCGGTGCCGTAAGAGGTAACCACGTAATCAGCCACGTAAACCGGAATTTGTTTGCCTGACAAGGGATTAAGAAGATAACCACCGGTAAAAACCCCGGTTTTAGCTTTAACCTTACTGATCCGCTCAAGCTCGGTTTTTCTTAAAGCCTTTTGCTGGTAATTGCCAACCGCTTTTTTGTACTTTGGTTTCACCAATAAGGAAACAGCCGGATGTTCAGGCGCCAAGCAAAAAAAGGTTACCCCAAAAAGAGTGTCCGGACGGGTGGTAAAGGTAGCAATGGTCTCTTTTTTACCGGCAATAGGAAACTTGATCATCACCCCTTGGCTTTTACCAATCCAGTTTTTCTGCATTTGAAGAATCCCTTGAGGCCAATCAAGACCTTTCAAATCCTCAAGCAACTGATCAGCAAAGGTAGTGATTTTAAAAAGCCACTGGGGCAAATCTTTTTTGGTTACCGCCTTGCCGCACCGCTCATGAACCCCGCCCGGCAAAACCTCTTCATTAGCCAAACCGGTCTGACATGACGGGCACCAGTTGATGGCCACCTTTTTTTTATAGATCAAACCCAAGTCGTAAAGCTTTAAAAACAACCACTGGGTCCAGTGATAAAAGGAAGGCTTTGAGGTATCAATCTCTTTTTCCCAGTCATAGGCAAGACCCATCATTTTCATCTGGCGCTTGAAGTTGGCAATGTTTTTAGGAACCAATTTGTTAGGATTGATTTTATTTCTAAGAGCATCATTCTCGGCTGGCAAACCAAACGCATCCCAGCCCATGGGATGAAGGACTCGACAACCCTGAGCCTTAAAAAAGCGGGCCAAAACATCCGTCCCGGTGTAAATGCGGACATGGCCGACATGAAGGCCGGCCCCGGAAGGATATGGAAACATGCTCAAACAGTAAGTCTTTTTACCCTTTTTAGGAGTTTGGTAAACCTTTTCCTTTTCCCACCGAGCCTGCCATTTTTTCTCAATCTCTTCTGGGTGATAGTGTTTGCTCATAAAAGCATTTTAACCCAAACTAAACCGGTTGACAAGAAGTTGCCTTTGGCAAGTCTTTGGGGTAAACTAAAATCAATGCCCAAAAATGCCGGTTTTATCTTTCATAGCTTTTTTTTAATCTTGGCGGTGATGCTCTCCTTTTTTTGGACCCAAAACCCGACCCTTTCCTATTATACCCTCCAGCTGATTGGCCTTTTCTTAGCCTTCTTTTTTGCCAACCAATTTTTAAGCCGCAAGAAAAAGAAAAAAATAAACCTTACTCTGGATGCGGTGATCTTAACAATGGTCGTCCTTTTACTGGTTACCTCTACCGGCGGGCTGACCTCGCCCCTTTTTTTCCTGATCTACTTTTTGATGTTTGGCCTGGCCCTTTTGTTTGAACCCTTAATCACCCTGACCCTCGCCTTGGCAATGATCATCTTTTTCCTTTTAACCCCCACCAAGGAAGCGCCCCTCCTGGAAGCCTTGCAGCTTTTTTCCCTGCTTCTAATCACCCCCCTGGCTCTTTTTTTCGGCCAGCAATATCTTCAGCTTTTAGCCGGTGAGGAGAAAATAAAAATCCTTGAAGCTGAAGGTGAGGTTCTGGAAGGAGAAATTGAAAAAGAGGAAACCGATATCCTTCTTTGGGCCACCCTGGAGCTTAAAAAAGATCTTGGTGAAATCCTGGAGCGAACCGCCAACCTTTTGGCAGATGTTGCTCATCTGTCCTTAATTCAAAAAGAAAACCTTCAGGCCATCAGAGAACGGGCCAAAAACCTTTTAAAAACCGGCCAAAGACTAAAAGAGGAAGTTGACCAAACCACTGATGAAAACCAAACCCCTGATGAAAGCTAAACTGATCATCGGCCTAGCCTTTTTATCCTTCCTTATCTTTTCTCTTTCCTTTTCCTTTTCCCCCTTAGCCTTGGCCGAGGAGCGGATTGAATCAGATAACTACCGGATCACCTGGCCAAACCTGAACATGGGCGCCGGATCACCGGATTCAACCAAGTATAACCTGGGGGTGACCATGGGCCAGCTGGCCCCCGGCCTTTACACCTCAACAGGCTACACCATCCGGGCCGGGTTTCAGTATATCCACTCAATCATCCCCTTCTCCTTTGTTATTTCCGATCTGACGATCGCTTTTGGCACTCTCTCGGCGGGAACGCCAAGCACCCAAACCAATGACCTGACCGTCTCGGCTGGCGGAGCCGGCGGCTACCAGGTCAGCGCCAAGGAAAATAAACCCCTTACCTCAGCCAGTGCCGCCACCATCCCGGACACCATTTGTGACGGCAGCGATTGTGATGAAATCTCTGCCGGGGTCTGGAGCCAAAACACCACCTACGGGTTCGGGTTTAACATGAGCGGAGATGACATCCCTTCAGACTTTACTGACTCTACTTACTTTCGCCAGTTTGCGGATGCCTCAAGCGCGGAAAATGCCCAGGTGGTGATGAGTAGTACCGATGTTGGCAAAAGTAGGCAAAGTACGGTAACCTACAAAGTCAATGTCAGTACCATCCAAGCGGCCGGCACTTATGAGAATATCATCACTTTTGTCTGCACCCCGTTTTTTTAAAAGATGTTTATTACTTTTAAAAGATGCTTAATTTAAAAAACAGTTTAAAAAATAAAAGGGCTAAAAAAATAATCCTTGCCGGACTAATAAGTACTTCCCTTTCCCTGGCCTTAAGTCTTAATCGGTTTCCGGTTAAAGCCCAAGGCCTATCCTTAAGTCTTTACCCGCCCATTTTAGAGGTCATGATTCAGCCCGGCCGGACCATCACCCAGGTTTATAAACTGGCTAACAACGGCGAGAGTGATTTGGCCATGACCAGCGAGGTTTTGTTTTTCAAGCCCCAGGGTGAGCTGGGCAACACCAGCTTTGATCTTGTAACCCAGCCCCCTCAAGCCCTGGAATGGTTTTCCTTTCAAAACACCGATCTTTTAAAGGGACAAAATTTCCTGCTTAAAAAAGGCTTTGAACAGGAAGTGGTTTTAAAAATAAGGGTCCCTGAGAGCGCCTCGGAGGGCGATTATTACCTGACCCTTCTTTTTTCCTCCCTGCCCGGATCCACCCTGGGCAGCCAATCAACCACCCAAGCCCAAGGCAAGATAGGGGCCAATATCCTTTTAACTGTTTCCCAGTCCGGCCAACCAACCAAGAAGGCAATCATTGAGGAGTTTAGTTTTCC
>DATLAM010000070.1:0-7548 GCA_035527435.1 Bathyarchaeia archaeon | reverse complement strand
ATACCAACAGTATTGTTGATTACCAATGGCAGCTGATTCCCATAGATGACAAGCTGGCTAAGCCGGACAAGGACATTCAAAAGTTTATTGACTCTTTTAAGGGAGAAGTTGACCGGAAGTACCAAACCCTGGTTTGTAAATTTGCTCAAACCTTAACCCATCCCCAAAGAGAAATCGAAACCTCCTTAGGAAATTTAGTCGCCGATGCTTTTGCCCAAACAGCGGAGTGTGACGTGATGCTGGTCGGCAGCGGCTCAATTAGAATTAAGAAGATGGGACCTTTAGTGATTTTAAAGGATTTACTAACCTGCTTTCCTTATGATGACACTCTCAATCGTTACCAAATTAAAGGAAAACATTTGAAAAAGGTTTTTAAGCATATCATGAGAAGTGAAAATCGGGACGGTGAAGGTGAGTGTTATCAGGTTAACCAGGGAGTTGAGGCCGTCTACAGCGATAAAAGGCATCAATTAATTTCTTTAAAAATCAACGGTCAACCGGTATCAGACCAGAAACGTTACACTCTTTGCCTTCAGGGCTATCATTTTAAAAGTGCCCCCGCCTATTTAAATATTACCCATGAAGAACTTTTATCTTCTGGTCAAGAAAAAGTGGTTACCACTTCCGCCCAACAGGTTTTAGAGGAATATTTGCGTCATCATCAAAATCTGAAACGAAAAGTCGAAGGAAGATTGGTTTTTCAGGATTAAGATAGGAATCTCAATTTAAATTGAGATAAAATGGGTTAAAACTTCATCCACAGTTCGCAGCAGTTTTAAAATTTCGGCCTCAGATGATGTGTGCTATAATAGATTAATCAATAGTAAAAAAGAGACAACAGATAACCTAATAGTTACATTCTTCGAAGAAGGTGGTCGTATTAATGAATTCTACCTTGCAAAGAAAAGAAGAAACCCCTCACTTGTTTACTTGAATGGTTGGTTTCGCGGTCGCAATATCCGCGAAGCAATACTAAGAGCCCTTGCAGACCAATAATCAATTTTACTCCACGCAAAAAACACCTGCTTTGCTGACGCTTTTCAGTTCTTTTATGGTTTTTTAAGAAATAAGGTTAGGAGCTAGCGATAGCCTCCTCTGCCTGGATTTCGACTATCTCTTCTGGGGTCTCCTCCTCTGTTATCAAACCTTGGCCTTTCTTCTCTTGGTCTTGCCACATTGACAACAATCTTTCTTCCTTCCAGATCGGTTTCATTTAGCTTTTCAATCGCTTTATCTGCTTCTTTATCGTCTGCCATTTCAACAAAACCAAAGCCCTTGCTTTGGCCACTGTATCGGTCAATGATTACATCACAAGAAGTAACCTTGCCGAATTTAGAGAATATTTCTTCTAGTTGAGAGCTGGTTACGGTAAAAGGAAGCCCTCCAACGAATAGTTTTTTGGACATTTATTTATCACCACCCTTCTGTTTTAAAATACTGTCTCTGTCTGGTGGATAGAAAAAATCTTTGGAGGATATTTTCTTATCTGACTAGAGGAAACAGGTGTTAATATATCCCTCCTTGAGGAATATGTTTATATTATAACACATCATAAAACATTTTTTTCAACTTGAGCCCTCTTTGGTATAATTGAACTGTGGGAAAACTCAGCCGAGATATTTAGCCTGGGGAATTACCAACAAGTGAGACCAACGAGAATCTTAAGATTATTTTTATGAAAATTCCTATCTTTACCGAAGGCACAATCCTAATGCACTTATAAGCTAAGGATGTTAACAGAGAAGAGCGGGTTAAACAATCTCAAGCCGAAGGGATACAAAGAGAGGAAAGAAATACTGCTTATGATACTAAGGCCCCGTTGCCTAAAGTCGAAAAAGGTTCCGCCTATGACCTTGCAAGCTATCTTCCTGTAGGCAATCCCGTTGAAAAAATTCATGGTTGGAAAAAACAAGGTGCGGACATTTGTTATTTGCCTTCAAGAAGAATTAAAAACGAAATAGATGTTATCCGATGGGTATTAAAAAAATACCACTTTCCCGATTCAGCTAATCTTTTTTACCGCCGACAGGAAGAAAACTATCAAGATGTTGCCGAAAGAGTTTTGCCTGATGTGCTAATCGAGGACGATTGCGAAAGCATCGGAGGAGAACCAGAGATGACCTATCCCCAAATAAAGCCAGAATCAAAAGAGAAAATCAAAGCCATTCCAGTTAAAGAATTTGGAGGGATAGACCATTTGCCAGATGACGTTGATAAACTAAAAAGTTATAATTGGAAATAGATGGATAGAAAAAACAAAGACCAGTGCTGTCTAAAATTTGATCCAAAACTCTGGGATCAAAAAACCCATCATTGGAAAAACAAGCTTTTTATCAAAGATACCGTTCCTCAACTTTTCCATATGCCGTTTCCCCCCATGATAGGGAGGATGATTCAAAGACAATGGAAAAAAGCGCAAGATGCTGGGGCTGATCCTAAGATGAAAGATTTCCTCTGGCTCTCCTATGATCCTTCTCCTTGGAAATCTGAGCATTACATCGCGGTTACAAAAAAAGTTCCTAATGCCAATAATGCCAAAATCACAGGCACATTTATCAGCAAAGTCTTTGATGGCCCTTATAATGATCCGCCAAAATGGGTTAAGGAAATGGATGAATACCTGGAAAAAAAGGCTAAAAGATCAAAAAAATACTATTTTTATTTCACCACTTGCCCAAAATGTGCCAAAAAATATGGGCATAATTACGTTGTTGTTTTTGCCCAGGTTAAATAGCGTTTCATCCTCATGGTAGAAAAAACTCCTGACACTTTTGATATTGATATCCAGGGAAGTCATCCTATAAAATAGGAGAGATGAAAAGGACAATTACTCTCTGCTCCAGCGCTCAGTTTTTTAGAAAGGCGATTGAGGTTGGCAGGGAACTTGAGGAACTTGGTTTTAAGGTGATTCTTCCCCAGACGGCGGTTATGATGAAGAGGAGTGGTAATTTTGATGTCGCTTCTTACAAAACCTGGTTTAAGGATAAAAAGGATTATCAAAAGAAAACAAAGCTTATAAAAGACCATTTTAAAAAGGTTGAAAAGACCGAGGCGATTTTGGTTCTCAATGAAGAAAAAGAGGGTCTTCCCGGCTACATTGGCGGCAACACCTTAATGGAAATGGGCTTGGCTTTTTTCCTTCAAAAGCCGATCTTTATTTACAACCGGATTGATAGTCGTTTAAAATTTAAGGAAGAGGTTTACGGCTTGAACCCGATTTTTATTAACCGGAACTTGAAGGTTATTGCCGAAAAATTAGGATGAAATATAAAAACATTGCCATCTCGGGTGAGATCATTGCTTCAGGATCAACCACCCTGGCTTGGGAGTTGGCCAAAAAACTGGGCTGGCGGTTTCATATCGCCGGCGAGGTTTTTCGCCAGTATTGCCAGGAAAGAGGCTGGCCGATTGAAAGATACAAGGATATTCCCGAAGAGATTGATCGGGAAGCTGATGAAAAAGCCCGGGAAATGTTTGAGAAGGAAGAGGGGATTGTTTACGAAGGCTGCTTGGCAGGCTGGATTTCAAAAGACTTGGTCCATGTTTTTCGGGTTCTTTGTGTGGCCCCGCTTGAGGTTCGGATCAAACGCTTTGCCCAAAGAGAAAGAGTTTCCCCGGAAGAGGCCAGAGAAAAAGTTCTTTCCCGTGACAAATCAACGACCGAAAAACTGAAAAAGCTTTATAAGATCAAAGATTTGTTTGATAGGGAGTATTTTCATCTCGTTTTAGAAACCGATAAAATGACTCTTGAAAAGGAAGTGAAAGCTGTTCTTGAGAAAATGGCCAATCCGGGCTAGATGGGTCTTGTTGGCCTTTAAGAAAATATGTTACCATTTTCTAAATGAAACCAAGTCGATTTTTTATTATCTTTCTTCCCTTAGCCGGCCTGATTGGCTTGGCTGTTTTGGCAATTAGCGTGGGCCGGCCTTATCTTCTTAAACAAGAGCTGGAAAGCGAGAAGTTGATTGAAACAATTAAAACAGCCAGCGGTGATTTTAAACCGGAAGATTTATCAGCCGTTTTTTTAAACAAAAAGGTCGCCTCTTTGGAATCTGAACTTTTTCCCAGCCAGGAATCATTAACTCTTGGCGAGAAACAGCAAGTTCTTTCCGCTGTTGATGGGGAGGAAAAATGGATTGAGATTGACCTTTCTGACCAGAGAATCTATGCCCATGAGGGGGAAAGGATTGTTTATGAATTTTTAACCTCCACTGGTAAATGGGCGCCTACCCCAACCGGGACTTTTCGGATCTGGACTAAGCTGCGCTACGCGAAGATGAGCGGTGGTTCCCGGGCAATGGGGACCTACTATTATCTTCCTAACGTGCCCTACATCATGTATTTTTACAAGGGTTACGGCATTCATGGCGCCTATTGGCATAATAATTTTGGCACGCCGATGAGCCATGGCTGTGTTAATCTGGCTATTCCGGATGCCGAAAAGCTTTTCTACTGGGCCGGCCCCAGTCTTTCCGAAGGAAAGAATGTGGCTTATCCCACCAAAGATGACCCCGGCACTTTGGTTGTCGTTCATGAATAAAAAATAAGGCTTGACAATTAGCAGACCGTATGCTAGACTGCTAAAAACTAGATTAGAAAATGGCCATTCTTCTTGATTCAAAACAGCCAGAAAAAACACTCCCCTTAGTGGCGATTCGCGAGGGAGTGATTTTCCCTCACACCGAAGTGGTTTTAACCTTTGGTCGGCCTAAATCTCTGGCGGCAATTGAGGCCGCCTCCAAGTCAGGCCGGCTGATCGCCCTTTTGACCCAGAAAAAGCCCCGAATTAATGACCCCAAAAAGGAAGACCTTTATTCAGTGGGGACTTTGGCGACCATTGAGCGGGTTTTGCGGACCAATGGTGAGCTTCACGCCTTGGTTAAAGGCGTTGCCAGGGTTCGACTGGAAGCAATTGAAAGCGAAAACCCCTACCTGGTGGGCAAGATCAGCGAGATTATGGAAATTATTGAGGATTCAGACAAGACCAGGGCTCTTTGCAAGCATTTGACCGTTAACTTTAAAAAAGCGGTTGATCGGGGAAAACAGGTTGATTTTATGGTTTTCATGAGGCTGATGGGCGAGATAGGCGCTTCTGAGTTGGCTGACCAGATTGCCTATACTTTAGACATTAAAACCTCGGAGAAGCAGGCCCTTTTGGAAACTCCGGAGGTTCGCAAACGACTGGAAAAAATTGCCAACCATCTTTCCCAGGAAGTTAAAATTTTAGAACTTGAGAAATCAATTTCTTCAAAAACCCAAAAGCGTTTTGACAAGACTGTTCGGGAAGCGATGCTCAGGGAGCGGAAAAAAACAATTGAGAAGGAATTGGGCGAGCAGGAAGATGAAGATGAGATTAAGGAGTTAAGGCAAAAAATCAAAAAGGCGAAAATGTCCAAGGTAGCTGAAGAAAAGGCCAGCAAAGAGCTTAAGCGCCTTTCCAAAATGGCTCCCCAACATCCGGAGGTGGGTTACATCAGGACCTATCTTGATTGGCTAACGGAAATGCCCTGGAGTTTTTCTACCCCCAACAAGACCACCATTGCCCGGGCCGCCAATATTTTAGACGAGGACCATTACGGCTTGAAAAAGGTTAAAGAACGGGTGGGAGAGTATTTGGCGGTAATGAAGTTAAAAGAAGATGGCAAGAAGAAAAAGAAAAAGAGAAAAGAAAAAAAGACCGAAAGGGAAGAGGTTGGAGGACCAACAATTCTTTGTTTTATTGGTCCGCCGGGGGTTGGTAAAACCTCAATTGGCAAATCAATTGCCCGGGCTTTAGGCCGGAAGTTTGTCAGGATGTCTTTGGGCGGGATCCGTGATGAGGCCGAAGTTCGCGGTCACCGCCGGACTTATGTTGGGGCCATGCCCGGCCGGATTATTCAGGGAATTAAAAACGCCAACAGCAACAACCCGGTTTTTATGCTTGATGAGATTGACAAGGTCGGTAAGGATTTTCGGGGCGATCCCTCGGCAGCTCTTCTTGAGGCTTTAGATCCAGAACAGAACTATGAATTTTCTGATCACTATTTAGAGGTTCCTTTTGATTTGTCTAAAGTAATGTTTATTACCACCGGCAATATTTTAGACACCATTCCTCCGGCTTTGCGCGACCGGATGGAGGTCATTCGTTTTCCGGGTTATACCGAGGAAGAAAAGTTCAATATTGCCAAAAGGTTTTTATGGGCAAAACAGCTTCGCTTTAACGGTTTAACAGCCAAGGTGGTTAAACTGGCAGACCCTGCCTTAAGCCATATTGTCCGCCGCTATACCCGGGAAGCAGGCGTCCGGGAGCTGGAAAGAAACTTGGCCACCATTTGCCGGAAACTGGCCAGGAAAATTGCTGATAAGAAAAAAGTCAAAAAGACAATTTCCAAAAACGATGTCCGAAAATTCCTGGGACCGGCAAAATTCACGGAAACTTTAGCGGAGAAAAAGGACGAAGTCGGCATGTCCACCGCCCTGGCCTATACCCAAGCCGGCGGCGATATCTTATTTATTGAAGTGGCCCTGATGCCCGGCAAAGGCAAGCTTCTTTTAACCGGTAAACTGGGTGAGGTGATGAAAGAATCGGGCAAGGCGGCTTTATCTTATGTGCGGAGTCGCTGGCGGCAGTTGAAGCTGCGGGAATCTTTTTACAAAAACCTTGATGTCCATATTCACGTTCCTGAAGGAGCCGTTCCTAAAGACGGTCCTTCGGCTGGGGCAGCCATTGCTGTGGCCTTGGTTTCGGCCCTGACCAAAAAGCCAGCTGACCGCCAACTAGGGATGACCGGCGAGATTACCCTTCGCGGCCGGATATTGGAGATAGGGGGCGTTAAAGAAAAGGTCATTGCCGCCCATCGGGCGGGTTTAAAAACCGTGATTTTGCCGAAAAACAACCAAAAAGACCTTGAAGATGTGCCCCAAAAGATTAAAAAAGACATCAACCTGGTTTTTGCTTCCCACATGGATGAGGTTTTAAAACTTGCCTTAAAGAAAAAGGGAAAAGGCAAGATTTGACTTCCCTCTCAAAGGCTTTTAGAATAAGATTGTGGACTGGATAAGGAAAAACAAGTTAGCCTTATTTTTAATTGTCATCCTTCTTTTCTTTCTTATAAGAGATTATCTTCCCGGTTTTTGGTTTTCTCGTTTGGGTTTGGAAAAAAGGATCGGTTTGGAGCCGGCAATGGAAACCTCAATTGGGGGGGTGGGAGGTGCTGATCTTTTAAGAACCCAAAGCCTTTTGCCTGTCCCTTTTTCCAAGTCAGCCCCGGTGGAGCAGGAAGAGCGGCTGGTGATTGAAGAGTCTTCAATGTCTTTGGTGGTAGAAAACGTCAGGGAAGCTGGGGACAAGGTTGTTGATAAAGCCAAACAGGTGGGCGGCTTTATGGTCAGCACTTCCTTAACCCGGCCGGAAGAAGCCCCTTTTGCCACCGTCGTTGTCCGGGTGCCGGCTGAAAAATTTCAAGAAGCGCTTGATCATTTTCGCGGCCTTTCCGTTAAGGTTTCCTCAGAAAATATTTTAGGCACTGATGTAACCGCCGAATACGTGGATCTTGAGGCAAGGCTGGC
>DATLAM010000069.1:0-2154 GCA_035527435.1 Bathyarchaeia archaeon | reverse complement strand
GAAATCCAGTTTGAATCCCAAACTAAGGCCCAGCTAAACAACCCTGAAGCCCAGGGGTTTGTGGCCACCGCGGTCAAGGAAGGCCTGGACACCTTTTTTGAAGAAAATCCAGGCGATGCCCGCCGGATTGTAGAAAAAATTGCCCTTGCCGCCCGGGCGCGCTTGGCAGCCCGAGCCGCTAAAGACGCGGTTATTAGGAAAGGGGTTCTAGAAGGCGCCTCCCTGCCAGGAAAATTGGCCGACTGCCAAGAGCGCGATCCCCACCTTTCAGAAATCTATTTAGTTGAAGGTGATTCTGCCGGCGGTTCGGCTAAAGAGGCCCGCGACCGGCGCTTCCAGGCAATTTTGCCAATCGGAGGCAAAATCTTAAACACCGAAAGAGCCCAACTTGACAAAATTGTTAAATTCGAAGAGCTTAAAGATTTAATTATTGCTTTAGGGATGGGGATAGGGGAGACCTTAAAACCAGAAAAACTGCGTTATCACCGAGTTATTATTATGTGCGACGCTGATGTTGACGGAGAGCATATTGTCACTCTTCTTTTAACCTTTTTTTACCGTCACCTGAGGCCGGTGATTGACAGCGGTCATCTTTTTATCGCCCTGCCGCCCCTTTTCAAAATCCAAGCCGGCAAAGAAATCCATTATGCCTATAACGAAGAAGAAAAAGAAAAGATTATAACGACCATCGGCAGGGGAAAGAAAAATATCAGCATCCAGCGCTATAAAGGGCTGGGAGAAATGAACCCGGAACAGCTTTGGGAAACCACCATGAATCCCGCCCAGAGAATCTTGAAAAAAGTCACCATCGATGACGCGACTCAGGCCGATCAGGTCTTTACGATGCTGATGGGCTCAGAAGTGCCTCCTCGGAAAAGATTTATTCAAACCAATGCCAAAATGGCAACCTTAGATGTTTAAAAAATGAAAACCTATCTGATTGGCCATCGAAAACCAGATCTTGATTCAGTTGTCGCCACCCTTGCCTATGGAGAGCTCTTAGAGGCTCTGGGTGAAAAAAATCTTGTTCCCGGCCGAATTGACCCCTTAAACGAAGAGTCAAAATATGTTTTTAAAAAATTTGCCTCCTCTCCTCCTAGGCCGATCAGCCTAAAAGAAATCAAGGACAGCGATCAAATCATTCTGGTTGACCATAATGAGAAGAACCACCGCTTAGAAGGCTTAAATCAAGACCAAATCATTGCCATCCTTGACCACCATTATCGAATTAGCCTTGACCTTAACCAGCCTATCAAGATTGACATCCGCCCCTGGGGATCAATCAATTCCATTATCTACGATCTTTTTTCAAAAAATAATCTTCAGCCCAAACCAAAAACAGCCAAACTAATGCTGGCCGCCATCATCTCGGACACCTTAGGACTTAAATCACCCACCACCACCAAAGCCGACCGACAAGCAGTTAACCAGCTTGGAAAAATAACGGGCCTGGGTATTAAAAAGCTCACTTTCGAGATTTTTAAAGCAAAGTCAGCCATTGATAAGCTCACCCCAAAACAAATCGTCACTAATGATTATAAGATTTTCCCTTTTGGCGGCAAGCGGACTTTAATTAATCAAATTGAAACCGTTGAACAAGAAAGCGTATTAAAAATGAAAGTTCAATTAATTAAAGCAATGGCTGTCGTTAAGCGGGAACAAAAAATTGACTATATGTATAATGTTATTACTGACATTTTAAAAGAAAACAGCCAGTTAATTTATCTTGATGAAAAGGACAAAAAAGTTGCTGAAAGCGCCTTTGGAGGCAGGGGAGAGGACAACGTTTTAGATATCGGCCCCCGTCTTTCCCGCAAAAAACAAATCGCCCCAGAAATAGAAAAAGTTTTGAGCTGAATTTATGAAGATTGGCAAGGTTAAACTGGTTCCAATAATTGAGGAAATGAAAAAGTCCTATCTGGACTATGCCATGAGTGTGATTGTCTCTCGGGCGCTTCCTGATGTCCGCGATGGCTTAAAACCCGTTCACCGGCGGATCCTTTATGCGATGCAACAGATGGGTCTTACCCGTTCAGCCCGCTACGCCAAAAGTGCCAAGGTAGTCGGGGAAACGATGGGAAAATATCACCCCCACGGCGACACGGCTATTTATGACTCCCTGGTCCGCCTCGCCCAGGATTTTTCGATGCGCTA
>DATLAM010000068.1:0-3226 GCA_035527435.1 Bathyarchaeia archaeon | reverse complement strand
TTTGGCTTATCTATCGAGACGAGACCCTGGAGATTGAAAGAGCCAATGATTTGGAAACGACTCTTGAGCTGACTAAGGATCAGCCAAACACCTTCATTTTCCTTTATGAAGATTGGGAATTAAAAGAGGTGAAAAGGTGAGAAAACCGATCCTGCTGTTGATTATCCTTTTAGCCTTTGGTTTGCGGCTTTACCGGATTGACGCTCCCTTGGCTGACTGGCATTCTTGGCGCCAGGCAGACACGAGCGCCGTTTCCCGCAATTTTGTTAAAAAAGGCTTTGATTTTCTCCATCCAAGGTTTGATGATCTTTCCAACATCCCCTCAGGGCTTGAAAATCCGGAAGGGTATCGATTCGTTGAGTTTCCTGTTTATAGTTTATTTCAAGCAACCCTTTTTAAATCCCTGCCGGCAATCAGCCTTGAAGTTTGGGGAAGATTAGTTTCGATTCTTTTTTCCATCGGCTCCCTGCTCTTCCTTTACCTGATAGTCAGAAAACACTTAGGCGAAAAAACAGCTCTTTTGGCAGCCTTTTTCTTTGCCAGCCTGCCCTTTAACATCTATTACAGCCGGGTGATTTTACCAGAGCCCTTGATGCTTTTTGCCAGTTTAGGAATGATTTATTTTTTTGATAAATGGATTGATAAAAATTGGTGGCTTGATGGACTGATGGCAATATTGTTAACCGTTTTATCGCTTTTGATTAAACCTTTTACCCTGGTTTTGCTTTTGCCGATTAGCTATTTGGGGTGGCGAAAGTGGGGTTTTAATAAAAAAAACTGGTTAAGATTTTTCCTTTTTTTCTTTCTTGCCAGCCTGCCCTTTGTCTGGTGGCGCTGGTGGATGAGCCGCTTTCCTGAAGGCATCCCGGCTTATGGTTGGTTGTTTAACGAAGCCGATATTCGTTTAAAAGGCGCCTTTTTTTACTGGCTCTTTGCGGAGAGGATCGGGAAATTAATTTTGGGTTATTGGGGGCTAATTCCTTTGGGGCTGGGCTTAATCCTTAAACCAAGCCGGAAAGAAGGCTGGTTTTTCTACTGGTGGCTGGTAGCGATCTTGGCCTTTTTTGTGATTATTGCCGGGGGCAATGTCCGCCACGACTATTATCAGGTTATTGCCATTCCCATTATTTGCGTTTTCCTGGCTAAAGGGATTTATTTTCTTTTAGCCAAACCCAAGAGAGGTTTTTCCCGGATTACCAATTATTTATTGCTGATAACTGTTGTCTTGTTTATGCTTGCCTTTTCCTGGTTTCAGGTCCGCGACTTTTTTAACATCAACAACTCAGTCATTGTTGAGGCGGGTCAAGCAGTAGACCGCTTGGTTCCCAAGGAGGCTAAAGTGATTGCTCCCTATGGGGGAGACACCGCTTTTTTGTACCAGACCAACCGCCAGGGCTGGCCGGTTGGGATTGAGATTGAAAAATTTAAAAATTTAGGAGCAGGCTATTACGTTAATGTCAACTTTGGCGAGGAGACTCAATGGCTGATAAGAGAAAACGAGGTGGTTGAAAAAACCAATCATTATCTAATTATTAAACTTAAATGAAAATCCTTTTTCTTACTTATGACCTGCCTTATCCATTAAATTCCGGAGGGAAAATAAGGGCTCACTATTTAATTAAAGGCCTTGCCAAACACCACCAGATTACTCTTTTTTCTTACTACCGAGATGAAGACCAGAAAAAATATCTTCCCCAGCTTAAGAAACACTGCCAGAAAATTTACCTTTTTAAAAGGAAAAAACCCTGGTCATGGCAAAATATCTTGCGAAGCTTTTCAAGTTACCTGCCTTTTCCGGCGGCTACTTATTATTCTCCCCAGCTGGAAAAAGCTCTTCAAAAGGAGCTTGAAAATGAAAAATATGACCTGGTTCATTTTGAGTCTTTTTATCCGGCCCTTTATTTGCCTGTTGTCAAAAAAAGAGGCATAAAAACGGTTATGGGCAATGAAAATATTGAATACCAGGTTTATCAGCGTTTTACTGACTCTTTAGGCTTTTTCCCTTTTCGCTGGCTGTTAAAGCTTGAGGTTTTAAAGATTCGCTTGTTTGAAGAAAGACTTTGGCGCCTGGCAGACGTTAATCTAGCCTTATCAGGAGAAGATGCCGCTGTTTTGGAAAAGGCGATCAGAAAAGACGTCCCGATTATCCCTAATGGGGTGGACCTGACGGCGATCAAAAAGGTTAAAAAGCCTCGGGGAGGCAAAAACCTCCTTTTCATTGGCACCTTAATTTATCCGGCCAACAGTGATGCGATCAAGCACTTTCTTAAAAAAATTTACCCGGAAATTAAAAGAAAATTTCCGGATGTTAAGTTTATTTTAGTTAGCTGGCATAAGCCCAGGTGGCTGGAAAAATATCTTACCGATTCTTCAATCGTTCTGATCCAGGATAAGAAAACTCAAGTTGGCAAGCTTTTAGGCGCGGGTGATGTTTTTGTGGCCCCTATTCGGGTCGCCAGCGGGACGAATATTAAGGTTTTGGAAGCGATGGCTGCCGGCTTGCCGGTAGTAACCACTTCAGTGGGGATTGAGGGCATTAAGGCCAAACCAGACAGAGAGGTTCTGGTTGGCGATAATCCAGCCGATTTTACCAGCCAGGTGGTAGAATTGTTAAAAAATAAGGAAAAACAGCAAAAGCTTAGCAAATCAGGCCGCTTGTTAGTGGAAAGGCTTTATAATTGGGCTGAAATCAGCCAGAAGCTTGAAAAAGTTTACCAGGAGTTGGCCAATGGTTAAAAGAAAAATAGACCTGTCAATTATTATTCTCAATTACAACACCCGAAATTTTCTTAAGGCTTGTTTGGCCTCAATTGAAAAGGTAAAGAAAAATGACCTTTCCCTGGAAATAATTGTGATTGATAACGCCTCAACCGATGATTCAGCAACGGCGGTCAGGCAGTTAATGAAAAAAAACAAACACCTGAAGCTAATTGAAAGTAAAGAAAATCTTGGCTTTGCTGCCGGGAATAATTTAGGCATCCCCAAGTCAAAAGGCCGATTAATTCTTTTTTTAAATCCCGACACCCAGGTTTTAACGGACACTTTGGTTAAAATGGTTGAGTTTATGGACCAACATCCCCGGGGAGGAGCGGCCACTTGCCGGGTGGAATTACCTGATGGTCAGCTGGACGATGCTTGTCACCGCGGTTTCCCCACGCCCTTGAATGCTTTTTTTCACTTCACCGGTTTAGGCAGGGCTTTTCCCAAGATTAAGCTTTTTTCAAGC
>DATLAM010000067.1:0-2864 GCA_035527435.1 Bathyarchaeia archaeon | reverse complement strand
GCTCATCAGGCTGGTCTTTATTCTGCCCTGAGCATGCTGGGGAAAATTATCTTTTTTGCCTCAGGGGCGATTGCGATAGCCATGTTTCCTTTGGTGGCAGAGAAACATGAGAATGGCAAAAAATATCAAGGTCTTCTCAATCAGGCCCTGCTTCTGGTGGGCGTGATTTCGGTCGGACTGACAGCTGTTTATTTTGTGGCGCCAAAGCTGATGGTGCAATTGTTGTATGGTTCTTCTTACCTTGAGATAGCGCCTCTCTTAGGGATTTTCGGGATTTTTATCGCTCTTTATTCTGAAGTCAATGTTTTAATCAATTTTTCTCTCTCCATTCATCAGACAAAAGTTGCCTTTTTCCCGGCGATAGCGGCTGGTGCTCAGGCACTTTTAATCTGGTTTTTCCACAACTCAATCTTACAGGTTGTTCAGATCTCTATTTTAGTCACGGCCTTGCTCCTTTTGGCGCTTTTGCTCTATAATTTTGGTACAATTAGCCCAAAACAAATATCTTGCAAAATTATTCAAGCCCTGCCTGCCGGCAGGCGTAAAGCGCAGTCTATTATCTAAAGAGTGAAAAAAGATAAAAATCATTTTCTTTCGGTGGTGATCCCTGCCTATAGGCAGGGAAGGACAATTGCCGAAGATTTAAAACGCATCCAGATGGTTCTTGATAGAATTCGCTATGATTATGAAATTATAGTGGTGGTTGACGGCCAGTTGGACGATACTCTTGCCAATGCCAAGAAAATTAAGTCCAGCAAAATTAAAGTTATCAGTTATGAAAAGCATAAAGGTAAAGGCCATGCGGTTCGCTATGGCATGGCCAGAACAAAAGGGGATCTAATTGCCTTTATTGATGCCGGCATGGACATCAGTCCCAATAGCCTGCCAATGCTTTTAGAACACATGCTTTGGTATGATTCTGATGTCATCGTTGCTTCGGTGCGCCATTCGGCTTCGAAAGTCTCCGGGTATCCTTTAATAAGGAAAATTCTCAGTAGGGGATACCATACCTTAACTAAAATACTTTTCGGCTTGCGGATTACTGATAGTCAGCGGGGCTTGAAGATTTTCAAAAGGAAAGTTCTGGAAAAAGTTCTACCCCGCCTCTTAGTCAAAGAGTATGCCTTTGATATTGAGATGCTCTCAGTTGCCCGACGGCTTGGCTTTGGCAAAATTCATGATGGTCCAGTCGAGATGGATGCCAGAAAATTAAAATATTCAAGCATTAAGTCAGGGACAATTTTTAGTATGCTTAAGGACACCCTGGCCGTTTTTTACCGCCTTAATCTTCTTCAATATTATGACGACTCCAGCAAAAGGAAATGGCGTTATGATCCGGATTTAGACTTCAAGGTAAACATTGGATGAAAACCATTTTAGTCACCGGCGGAGCCGGCTTCATCGGCTCCCACCTTTGCCAAAGACTGGTTAAAGATTACCAGGTTGTTTGTCTTGATAGCCTGATCAGCGGCCAACTTAAAAACCTTAAAGATCTTCAGGAGAAAAAAAACTTTCGCTTTATCAAGCAGGATATCTCTCGGCCTTTAAGGTTTAAAGAGCCGATCGATGAAATTTACAACCTGGCTTGTCCGGCCTCTCCGGTTGATTTTCCCAAGTATCCGATTGAAATTCTTTTAACCTGCTCGACAGGAGTCAAAAATGTCCTTGATTTAGCCGTTAAAAAGCAAGCAAAAATCCTTCACACCTCAACTTCAGAGATTTATGGAGATCCCCTTAAGCATCCTCAAAAAGAAACTTATTGGGGAAATGTTAACCCGATCGGACCAAGAAGTTGTTATGATGAAGGTAAAAGGTTTGCCGAAAGCTTGATTGAAAACTACCGGAAAAAACATAAGTTGGAAACCAAAATTATTCGGGTTTTTAATACCTACGGGCCGATGATGAGAGCTGATGATGGCCGGGTAATCTCTACCTTTGTTAACCAGGCCCTAAAAGGGAAGCCTTTAACCGTTAATGGCAATGGCAACCAGACTCGATCATTTTGTTTTGTCAGCGATATGGTTGATGGCCTTTTAAAAATGATGGCTTCTGAAGAGAAGGGGCCGATTAACCTGGGTAATCCCAGAGAGCTTAGGATTTTAGATTTGGCCCGGAAAATTCTTTTCTTGACAGGATCAAAATCAAAAATTGTCTTTCGGCCGATGCCTAAAGACGACCCGGCCAAAAGAAGACCGGACATCACTTTGGCGAAAAAGAAACTTGGTTGGGAACCGAAAGTGAACCTTGAAGAAGGACTGACCAAAACCATCAATTATTTCGAGAAAGTCCTATGAAGAAATTGCTTGTTTCCGTCATCATTCCGGTTAAGCAGATGAATGACTATTTAAGGAGGGAAACTCTCCCGGCGATTTTGCAACAAAAATATCGTCATTTTGAAGTAATAATTTTGCCCGATAAGATAACCAAAGAAAATTTTGCAAAAACGAAAATGGTTCCTTCTTGGCCAAAGACGGGCCCAGCCGACAAAAGGGATCTCGGGGCGAAAAAAGCCAAAGGGGAAATTTTAGCCTTTCTTGATGACGATTCTTATCCAGATAAAAATTGGCTGCAAAAGGCAGTGAGCATTTTTAAAGAAAGAAATGAAATTGTCGGAGTTTGTGGTCCCAATTTAACGCCGCCTGATGATAGTCTTCGGCAAAAGGCCTCTGGCTATGTCTGGTCAACTTGGCTGGGGAGTGGTGGAGCCGGGAATTATCGCTGTGCCGTTAGCCCAAGACGAGAAGTAGATGACTACCCGACGGTTAATTTCTTGGTGAAGAAGAAAGACTTTTGGGCAGTGGGCGGATTTGATTCTCATTTTTGGCCAGGCGAAGACACCAAGCTATGTTTGGATTTGACGAAGA
>DATLAM010000066.1:0-4937 GCA_035527435.1 Bathyarchaeia archaeon | reverse complement strand
TTTTTACTCTAATCCTTTTAGGCCTGGCCGCCACGCTCCTAAATCCTTTTGGAAACAAAATCTATTTTGAAGCCTGGCGCCATTTTTCAGGCACGCCTCTATCTCACCTGATCGCTGAGTGGGTACCACCACCTGCCTGGCTTCAAATAATAATTATTCTTTTAACCGGGGCTTCCATCTGGATCCTAGTCCAAACAAAAAAACGCTCCTTAACCCTTTTTAAACTCCTTGTCTTAGCCGGCCTGGCTTTTTTGGCCCTTAGAGCCCGACGGGACATTATTTTCTTTTTCTTTTTTGCCGGTAATATTTTTTCCTTGATAAAAATTAAAAATAAATGGCTGACCCCGTTAACTTTTTTGGCCGCCATTACCATTTTCATTTTTGGTTTTTTCCTTCAACTGCCAAGAACCATTATGATTGACGCCAATTGGGAACGATTCTGTGAAACAAGGTCTGTTTGTCAAGCCGCCGAGTTTTTAAAAAAACAGCCTGAAAAAGGCAATATCTTTAATACCTATGAGCAGGGCGGTTTTTTAATCTGGCAACTGCCGGAATATAAAGTTTTTGTTGATGGCCGCATGCCGGCCTGGCCCCACCCGTCCGGCAAAAGCCCTTACACCATTTATCTTGAAACCTTACAAACCCAACCCGGCTGGCAGGAAACACTTAAAGAACACAAAATCAACTGGCTGCTGATTAGCCCGGGAACCTTTATGGACTTAAAAATCAAAGATAATCCCCAAAGCTTTGGCTGGCAAGAAGTTTATCGGGACAAAAAAGCGGTAATTTATAAAAAAACATGAGAGCTTTTATCTCTTTAGACCTCCCAGACAAAATAAAAACAGAAATAAAGAAAATCCAGCAGGAGCTGAGAAGAACTAATGTTCAGGCAAAATGGGTTGACCCGGAAATTAGCCATCTTACTTTAGCCTTTTTAGGCTCCATTCCGGCAAACAAAGTCGCACCGATCAACCAGATTCTTGAAAATAAAACCAGCCAGATTAAGACTATCAGCCTTTATCTTTCCAAGCTTGGCTGTTTCCCCAACCCAGCCAATCCTAGGGTCGTTTTTGTTGATTTGGGTGGTGAGCTGGACAAGCTTAGTACCTTAACCCAAAAAATTAGAAAAGGGTTCATAAAAGAAAAGATCTGGTTTGATAAAAAGCCGTTTTTGGCTCACCTTACCTTAGGCCGGATTAAAAAAAGAAAAAACCTGACCGAAGTTTTAAAAAAAATAAAGGTTAAAAGAATCAAGTTTCAGACCAAAGAAATTTCCTTAAATAAAAGCCGGCTGGGCTCAACCGGACCAGCCTACACCAAGCTTAAAAAAATCTTTTTAACCTAAAATTTGCATTTCTCATGAAAATTAATTAAAATCAGTTTATGGCCGAGGAGAAAGCCCGAAAAGGGCCTGTCTCAAGAAAAGTTTTCTTTAAAGGTGCCGCAGCAATAGCAGCCGAACTTGTCGGCCTTACTCTCGCGGGCTGCGGAATCAAACGCCCCGAACCTCCTCCCGAACCTCTTCCCGAACCTCCTCCCCCTCCTGAAACTTTAGAAGATCAATTAGGGCGTCTTCTCCAAGAGGCTTTGCGAAAAACCGAAAAGGCTGGAGAAGGCCTGGTTGTGGATGGTGTTACCAAAACCGCTGATTTCTTCAGCCCAGCCACCGAAACCCCGATTTCCTGTTTACCAATAGGCGGTGATCAGGGGGATCAATTTCAAATAGGCTTTTTGGGGGCCGGAGTCGAAGTTTCTTCTTCCTATTTAGTCTCCATTAAAAATCCCCAAGGGAAAGGAGAAGAATATCGGGCCTGGGATATTATTCTGGTGGACCCAGAAGAAGACCTTAACTCTTCTTTTTTGGAGTTTGCCAAGGTGGAGGGTTGGGATAAAAAAAGATCGGCAGATAGAATTACCCAAAACAAAGATCACTTCGTCAGTTTAGGAGGCCGGGTTGCCCTTTTTTGTTTTAACGCAAAAGCAACTCAAGATATAAATGAAGCCAGACCCACAGGGCCTACCCCTTAAAATCCACACTCCCTGCTCTTTTTAAAAAAAGCACCATTAAAGGTATAATCAAAATATGCGGATTTTGGGAATTGAAACCTCCTGTGATGAAACCGCGGTTGCGGTGGTTGAAGATGGAACAAAAATTTTAACCAACACCGTTGCCTCTTCGGTAAAGCTTCACCAAAAAACCGGCGGGATTATTCCTGAGGTGGCAGCCCGGGAACAAATCCGAATGATCATCCCAGTCTTAACAGCGGCAACAAAACCGTTTCAACCTCTAAGCAAAAAAATTGATGCCCTGGCAGTCACCGTAGGACCAGGACTAATCGGCTCTCTTCTGGTCGGGGTGGAAACCGCCAAGACCCTGGCCTATGTTTGGCAAAAACCCCTTGTGCCGGTTAACCATTTACAAGCTCACCTTTACGCCAACTGGCTTGAAGGTAAAAAACCAACCTTTCCGGCGCTGGGACTGGTCGTTTCCGGCGGCCACACCGAACTGGTGTTAATCAAAGATTATAACCAGATCAAATGGCTGGGCGGGACCCGTGATGATGCCGCTGGTGAGTGTTTTGACAAGACAGCCCGGTTTTTGCATTTAGGCTACCCTGGCGGGCCAGCCATTGCCCGAAAAGCTGAGAAAGGCTCACCTGATGCTTATGACCTTCCCCGGCCAATGATTAACCAAAAAAATCTTGACTTTTCCTTTGCCGGGCTTAAAACCGCGGTTATCAACCTCGCCAGAAAAGAAAAAAAAGTCAATCAGGCTGATCTGGCAGCCTCTATCCAAGCAGCCATTGTTGAGGTTTTGGTAGAAAAAACAATCCGGGCCGCTAAAAAGTTTCCGGTTAAAAGCATCCTTCTGGCTGGGGGCGTGGCCGCCAATCAGTCCTTGCGGGAAAAATTTCAATCAAGGCTTAAGGAGGAAAAAATAGCAGCCAGTTTTTTTGCTCCTCCGCCTGAATTAGCCACTGACAACGCCACCTGTATTGCCAGTTATGCCTATTTCAACCCCAGGCCTGTCCCTTGGTCAAAAGTTCAAGCTAACCCGGGATTGAGAATATGCTAGATAAGAACATTCTTTTGATTAACAAGCCCCGAGGTCTTTCTTCAGCCCAGGCAGTTAGTCAAATCAAAAAAATTTATGGTGTTAAAAAAGCCGGCCATGCCGGAACACTAGATAAGGAAGCTGAGGGGCTTCTGATCATCGGCCTAGATCAGGCCACCAAAAAACTGGCTGATTATCAAAAAATGGCTAAAGAATATCAAGTTAAAATCAAACTCGGAATAAAAACGGAGACTGACGATCTTTCCGGAAAAATTCTCCAAACCCGCTCAATCAAGGAAATTAATCTGGGAAAAATTAAAAAGGCCTTAAAAACATTTTTAGGTAAAACACAACAGCGCCCGCCAATTTATTCGGCGGTCAAGATAAAAGGCAAGCCCGCCTACAAACTAGCCCGAAAAGGAAAAACAGTCAAACTTAAAAGGAAAACAGTCACCCTGATTAAGGCTAAAATCAGCCAGTTTGAGCCTCCTTATCTCAGTTTAGTAATGAAAACCAGCAAAGGTTTTTACGTCAGAAGTTTCGCCCGCGATTTGGGTGAAAAGCTTGGCTGTGGGGCCGCCACGGCCAGGATTATTCGCACGGCCATTGGCCCCTACGATCTTGAGAAGGCAAGCCGGATTAAGATATAATTCCCTTTAATGGAAAAAGCTTATCGTCCTCAAAAAACAGAAGACAAGATTTACCGCCTCTGGGAAAAAGGCGGCTACTTTACCCCTAAAATCAATCCCTCCAAAAAACCCTTCACGATTCTTTTGCCTTTGCCTAACGCCAACGATCCCCTTCATATGGGACACGTCCTTTTCACTATCCAGGATATTTTGATTCGCTACCAGCGGATGTTAGGCCGACCAACCCTTTGGCTGCCGGGCGGTGACCATGCCGGGATTGAAACCCAATTCGTTTTTGAGAAAAAACTAGGTAAAGAGGGTAAGAGCCGGTTTGATTTTGATCGGGAAACTCTTTACCAGATGATCACCAAGTTTGTTGAAAAAAATAAGGACATTAATAAAAAACAACTCAAAAAACTAGGCTTCTCTTTAGACTGGACCAGATATCATTACAGCCTGGAGCCGGGAATCCAAAAGACTGTTTTTGAAACCTTTCAAAAACTCCACCGGGATGGTTTGATTTACCGAGGCGAGCGGATCGTTAATTTTTGCCCTCAATGCGGCACGGCTTTTTCCAATCTTGAAGTCCGCTACAAAGAAGAAAAAGATTCGCTTTATTTCCTTGACTACGGCTCTGTCCAGATCTCAACCACTCGGCCGGAAACTATTTTTGCGGATGTTGGCGTGGCTGTTAACCCTCAAGATAAAAGATACCAAAAGTTGATTGGCCAAAAGGCAACTGTTCCCTTGATTAACAAAAAAGTGCCCATTATTGGCGATAAGCAGGTAGAAGCTAAGTTCGGCACCGGTGCTTTAAAAATAACCCCTGGTCACGACCCGGTTGACTTTGAAATTGGCCAAAAACATCACCTCAAGCTTATTAAGGTCATTGATCGCCACGGCAAGATGATCAACTTGCCAAATAAATACCAAGGGCTGAGGGTAGACAAGGCAAGAAAAGCCGTTTTGGCGGATCTTAAAAAAGAAGGGAAATTAATAAAAACCAAATCCCTGGTTCACTCAATCGGTTTTTGTTACCGCTGCGGAACAAAGATTGAACCCCTAACCATGCCCCAATGGTTCGTTAAAATGAAACCCCTGGCCAAACCAGCTATTGAAGCAGTGAAAAAGGGTCAAACCAAAATTGTGCCCAAAAAAAGATTTGAGAAAATGTATTTTGATTGGTTAGAGGAAATCCAGGATTGGAACATCAGCCGGCAGATTGTTTGGGGACCCCGGATTCCTGCTTGGTA
>DATLAM010000065.1:0-2535 GCA_035527435.1 Bathyarchaeia archaeon | reverse complement strand
CCAAAAAAGCGCTTACCGCCGCTTTAAAATTAAAACCAAAAAAACCCCCGATGATCTGGCGATGATTAAAGAGGTCTTAAAAAGAAGAGCTCGTCATCGTGAATGGGACTTGCCTGACTTAATTTTTATTGATGGCGGCCAGACCCAAGTGAAAACGGCCCAAAGGGCTCTTGAGAAATCCCACCTAAAAATGGTTCCCATTGTTGGCCTGGCCAAAAGAAGCGATTCGCTAGTCGTAAAGGAGGAAAAAATAAGTTGTCCGAAGAATTCTCCGGCAACTAATCTTCTCAAAAGGATCCAAGCTGAAGCTCACCGCTTTGCCATTGCCTACCATCGCCATCTTCGAGCCAAGGCTTTTCTTTGACTTTTTGACCTGATCGTGATAAATTCTAAACTAGAATGAAACGGCATCTGCGCTCTTATCTGATCAATCTGGCTGCTCTTTGGCTCGTCACCCAAATAATCTCCGGCGTTGATTACGGAGGTGCTTGGCAAACCCTTCTCTTGGCAGGCTTAGCCCTAACAATCGTCAATCTTTTTATTAAACCTTTGATTAACCTTCTCCTGTTACCGGTTAATTTAATTACCCTGGGAGCTTTTCGCTGGCTGGTTAATGTGGCCACCCTTTATCTGGTAACCATCCTTGTTCCTCAGTTTAAAGTTTCCGAGTTTGTCTTCCCTGGTTTTGCCTATCAGGGGATTGTCATTCCTTCGCTTAACCTCAATCTTTTATTAGTTTTTGTTATTGCCTCATTTGCTCTTAGTTTGGTAACCAGCACCCTTTACTGGGTCTTTAAAAAATAATCATGAGTCATTTAGTCCTTGTTATCCAGATAATCATTGCCGTTCTGCTTGTGGGATCAATTTTAATTCAGTCTCGAGGCACAGGGTTGGGAAGTGCCTGGGGCGGAGGAGGGGAGCAATACCGCTCAAAAAGAGGCATGGAAAAAATTATCTTTATAGCCACGATCATCCTTGCGGGTATCTTCCTCCTCATTTCGATTATCAGTACCATTCTTGGCTAGGGAAATGTCAATCCTGAAAAAGATCCGTTACTTACTTCGCTTAGTTTCGGCGTTCTTGGAAAAACACCGCCGGCTGCTTTTGTTAAGTTTTCTTATTGGCATTATCTTTTTTGTCTGCCTACCCAGAATTCTATTGAAAATGCCCCGTGAAGCCACTATCCAAAAAATTGGGCTGGTAGGCAAGTATTCAATCTCCCAACTACCCCGGGAAATCCTTCTTCTGGTTGGCCAGGGCCTAACAAGTTTTAACGAAAACGGAACGGTGGTGCCTGGCTTGGTCTCCTCATGGGAAGCAAGCGAAGACGGGAAAAAATATACTTTTACCCTTTCTGAAAATAATCTTTGGCATGACAACACGCCGGTGGTTGCCAAAGACATTGACTACAACTTTTCTGATGTGGCCACTGCCTATTTGGATAATAAGACCGTTGAGTTTCAGCTCAAGGAGCCTTTTTCTCCTTTTCCGGGGGTTGTCTCCAAGCCCATCTTTAAAAAGGGGCTTATCGGCACCGGAAATCATCAGGTCTCTTCCCTAAAAAGAAACGGCCAAATTGTTGAAGAGATGGTTATTGAGCCGTTTAACCAAAGGGGCAAAAACAAAATGATCTTCCGTTTCTATCCCACCGAAGAGTCAGCCCGGACCGCTTTCAAGCTCGGGGAGATAACGATGATTAAAAACCTTTCCCGGCTGGGAGAGTTGGAGCAGTGGAAAAATCTTAAAATTGAACCTCAGGTGAAATATAACCGTTATGTGGCCATCTTTTTAAATACCCAATCGGAAAAACTGGCTGACAAATCTTTTCGCCAAGCCTTAGTCTATGCCCTTGAAAAACCCTGGACTCCTCGAGCCTACGGACCGATTGACCCCACCTCATGGGTCTATAACTCCAGCATCAAGCAATACAGCCAGGATTTGGCTAATGCCAGAAAACTTCTGGAAAGCATTTTTGACCCCCAGCAGATGCCGGAAACGATTGAGATTGAGCTTTCCACCGTCCCTTCCCTTTTGCCAGTGGCCGAAAAAATAAAAAGCGACTGGGAACAAATTTCAATCCAGACCAAGATTAGAGTAATCAATATCATCCCTGAAGACTATGAAGCTTTATTGGCAACCCAAGAAGTCAGCCCTGATCCTGACCAGTATAGCCTTTGGCATTCCACCCAGCCGGGAACCAACCTCAGTCATTTTCAAAGCCCAAAAATTGATATCCTCCTAGAGGACGGCCGAAAAGAAATGGACAAGGAGAAAAGAAAAGAGATTTACATTGACTTCCAACGGTTCTTGGTTGAGGAAACTCCGGCCATTTTTCTTTTTCACCCCACCCTTTACAACGTTTCCAGAAAATAGGGCGGGGGAAAAGGGCAAAGATTTAAGAAAAACTACCCGAAGAGCTTAAGGACAATAATCCCAGCGGTGACTAAAGCACTGCTAATCAGCTTTCTGAAAAGGTAATCTCTTTCCTTAAGAAAAATTATCCCCACCCATATCGAAGTAACGCTCATTCCCAAA
>DATLAM010000064.1:0-3118 GCA_035527435.1 Bathyarchaeia archaeon | reverse complement strand
ATATCAAAATATGTCACCATGAAAATCAACCTGTCCTTATGAAAAAAATCTTTTTGACAGCTCTCTTTCTCCTGATTACGCCCTTAACCCTAGGGATCAGTCTGTTTTCATTAAACAAATTAAGCCGGGTAAAAGAAATTGGTGTCCTGGCTCGTTCTTCTGTTAAAGGAATGGCTACCTCCGGATCCGCCTCCCAACTATTTGCCGCTTTACCGGAAACTGTTAGTGATATCTCCAGCGCTATTACGACCGGAGACGCCCGGCCGGTTATTATCAGTCAATACTTAGATCAGTCCGGCTCTCCAATGGCCCCATATGCGGACTTTATTTTTGAAATGTCAGAAAAATACGGGCTTGATTACCGGTTAATGATCGCCATTGCCCAGTGCGAATCAAACTTATGTAAAAAAGCACCGCCTGAATCTTACAACTGTTGGGGATTTGAAAACGGGGCCACTAAATTTTTATCCTGGCAACAGGCAATTGAACAAGTGGCCAAAACCCTAAAAGAAGGCTATATTGATCAAGGCCTTACCACCCCTGAAGAGATTATGGCCAAATACGCACCCCCCTCGGTTGAAAAAGGCGGCCCTTGGGCAAAATGCGTCCACCAGTTCCTTGAAGAGTTAAAATAGACCCCGCCTGTGCTATAATCTGGGCATATGCCTGCCACCTACAACTCCTATAACTACCCTTCCTATTGGCAGGGCAGAGAATATGAGCACCAGGCTGAAGTGATTGCCTTAAAAAGGCTTTTAACCAAAATTCCCACTAAAAATCTTGTGGTTGATATTGGCAGCGGCTTTGGCAGGCTGACCAAAATCTATGTCTCCAGCTTTAACCAATGTTACCTGGTTGACCCTTCAGCAAAGCTTGTCAGGCTGGCTAAAAAAATGCTTCAAGAATATAAAAATATTTACTTCCAAAAAGGGAAGGCCGAAAGACTGCCCTTGCCCGATGAAAAATTTGATCTGGCTATTTCAATCAGAGTGGCCCATCATCTTCCCGACCTTGAAAAACCGATTAAAGAAGTCCATCGCATCCTTAAGCCTGGAGGTTTTTTAATTCTTGAATTCGCCAATAAAATCCACGGTAAATCGGTTATTAGGGCCGCCTTAAGTCGAAAACTGAACTTTTTTACCTCCCATCTGCCGGAAGAGCGGTCAAAAAACAAAAAAATGCCTTTTTTCAACTATCACCCCAACCACGTAAAAAGCCTTCTTCTGGCCAATCAGTTTGCTCTTCTTAAAATCCTTTCGGTGTCCAATTTTCGCAATCCCATCTTTAAAAGGCTTATTCCCCGAAAAGCCCTTCTTCTTTTGGAAACTCTTTTTCAGCCCCTTTTGGCGCCTTTAAGCTTTGGCCCCTCAATCTTCATTCTTGCCCAAAAAACTAAACACTAAACCATAATTAACCCATAATTAAATATCTTGACATATTATAGGACTTATGCTATAATCTCTTTCAGATCCTGAGGTAGACCCACCCGGTTTACTTTAGGATTTTTTTATGGGGAGAAAGCCCCAAATAAAATGAAATTTAAGATTTTTGCGCTCGCACTAGCGAGCCTTATTATTACCTTTACCTTTTCCAAGCCCGCTGATGGTTACCAAGGGGAAACGGCGGCCAGCTCTGCGGTGCTTAAAAATGAAACTAAAACCGCTGATTTTCGGGCCCAAAAGCTTGAGGCTTATTTGATCATTCAAGGTTCGCCAATGGCTAAGTTTAGTCAAGATTTTGTTGATGCCGCCGATCGTTATGGGCTTGATTGGAAGCTTTTGGCCGCTATTGCCGGCGTTGAGTCAACCTACGGAAAGAAAATTCCGGCTAACTCTTTTAACGCCTACGGTTGGAATAATGGTGTTTGGCAATTTATCAGCTGGCCTGATTCAATTAACTACGTTTCTAAAGCCCTTAAAGAAAAATACTTTGATCGCGGCTTGGATTCGGTAGCCAAAATTGGTCCTGTCTATGCGCCTCCTTCCCAAACCTGGACCGGAAAGATCACCCTGATCATGGAAAAAATTGAAACATTTACCCCTGAGGCACGTCTGGAAACACTGACCTTGACCATTTAGACAAGCCTATCATATAATTAGCAATTGATTAGGTTAAAACTTTTTCCCTATGGAAGACAAACAAACTATTTTTATAGCAAAGGATGAGGCAAGGGAAGAAAAAATAAAAGCCAAGCCTGTCCCGGAAAGAGAGGCTGGCCTTCCTGAAGCAGGCAACGAGCTTCTAGAAGCCTACCGTCTCCAAGCCAAAGAAGAGGCCGCCAAAGCCCCTGAACCAACCGTTCACGTCAGCGAAATTCTAGGCACAATTGCTTTTATTTATGAACAGATCAGGAACGTGATTGATTACAAGAAGGAACATCTTCTGCGCCGCAACGCGATTGAGCGGATTATCAAAAGAAGGTTGCGGGAAAAGCCCGGTATTGGGACTAAGCACCTGGCCCACTCCCTTGTCCGCGAGCTGATCTGGGCCCGGTACCTTAAAAACGATTCTCTTCCTAAAAGCAAAGTTGATGAAATCAGCCGGGTTTTAGCAAAATATTTTAACCTCCTAAATCCCACTCCAAACAAGGATAAAGGTTTAAAACCAACCAATCAATGGAAAGAGTGGGTTTTGGGAGTTGCCTCCTGTGAAGTCGAAGAGGTGATTGCCCCTGACCTTTTCTATATCGCTGCCTACGTTCGGGCCATGCACCGCTGGTTTAAAGACAATTTCAGCTGGGAGGCGGAAAACAGTTCGCCAGAAACCCGAGATATTCAGCTTTTTATTGCCATCCATCGGGCTCTGCCCAAATCAGATGAGGAGATGATCCGCTACCATCTTTTAAATCTTTACTATCCGGACTGGAAAAAGGCCAGCTCCAAACTAATTGAAGAGGTGGGTGAAAATCTTTTTCGTTTAAGAAAAGAAATCGAAAGCCAGCTTCATCATCCTGCCAGATTCAGCCTCTATCGCTATGTCCAAAAGCACACCGCCCCTTTTCAGATCTTAAAGGATATCATTGATGAGGATTATAAAAAAGCCGAGGCCTTGATTGCCAATCCAGAAAAACTTGAATGGAAGGTTAGGGAGATCTGCAGAAACCGCTACTCTCAAATCA
>DATLAM010000063.1:0-6733 GCA_035527435.1 Bathyarchaeia archaeon | reverse complement strand
GATCAAGTGTTTATGTCTGCTACCGAATCAGTGCTGACGGCACCCAAGCGGCTGGTTACTATTACAATAAAATCTGGTATATTGCCACACCCATTTTTTAAAAGATATAAAAAGAGAAACTAAATGATTAAAAAACTGCCCATCATCATCGCTTTCTTAACCCTTTTTCTCCTTCCTTCCCTTGTCAGGGCCCAAGTTGATGTTTCCACCTTAACGGTTGCCCCCAGCCGGCAGGAGTTAACCCTTGACCCTGGTGAAACCAAAACAATCCCCATCAAGTTTTTAAACAGCGGCCAAGAGCTGGTTTCCGGCCCGGTCCGGGTGGTTGATTTTATTGTTGAGGATAATGAAGGCTCACCCATCTTTTTAGACGAGACCTTTAAAATCACCGGTGAAACCCAAATTCCCCGCCGTTTTTCGGCTGCCTCCTGGGTCAGCCTGCCCTATAAAACAATCTCTATTGCCGCTAAAAATAAGGTCGCTATTGATGTTAAGATCTCCGCTCCTGAGGATGCCCGGCCCGGAGGCAGGTATTTAGCTGTCTACTTTGAACCCGGCGGATTTTTACCTCAATCCGTTAATCAGCCAAGAGAAGCCGGCTCACCGGTATTTAGCCGGATTGTCGGCCTGGTCTATATCCGCGTTTCCGGCCCGATTACCGAACAAGCCAACCTGGTGAGATTCAGCGCCCCCCGCTTCTCCGAATACGGCCCGGTCCCAATTACCACCGAGATCCAAAACCAGGGCGACTATCATATCCGACCCCAGGGAACGATCACCCTTTTTAATTCTTTCGGCCAACAAGTGGCCCAAGACACCTTTGACCAAACCAATATCTTTCCTGACACCTCCCGCCTTTTTGAAAACCAGCTCGGCCAAAAATGGATGTTTGGGAGATATAAAGCCAAACTGGCGGCCAGTTTTGGTGAGGAGGGTAAAACTCTTTCCGGAACGATTTTCTTCTGGGTTCTGCCCTGGAAAGCCATCCTGATTATCCTCCTGGCCATCACCATCATTATCCTCTTTCTTTCCACCTTCTACCGCCGGCTTAAAGGCCGCCAAGAGGATCTGGAGGCCAGGTTGGCTGAAGAAGAAGAAGAACTTGATGAGCTGAAAAAGAAGCTTGCCGAAAAAGGCGAATAAGAAAACCAATGATTGATGAAGAATCACCGGTTAAGACTTAAACTTTTCCCTCTTTTTTCTCTCATCCTAATCCTTCCCCCTCTTATCGCACCCTTAGCTTGGGCCGCCAGCCCGGAACCGGTCCCTTACCAGATCAAGGTTTCAGCAGCTATCGGCGAGCCTAAATTGACCCTTTTTGGCTACACCTCACCCAACGCCCAGGTTGAACTTAAAGGCTTTCGGGTTTTTGAAAGAACCCTGGCTAACTCTGACGGCTACTTTATCTTTGATAGGATTTTCCTGCCCCCTCCCAGCCAGGATGTTTTCCTAAGAGAGGCGGTTTATCCTGAACTTTGCCTGATAGCCCTGGATATTTGGGGCTTAACCTCCTTTCCCGTCTGCTTACCCCCTTTGCCGGACGGGCCTTTTGATATCCAAGCCGGACCAGTCCTTTTGCCCCCCACCCTTACCTTAGAAAAGGGCAGTTTTTACGCGGAAAGCCAGATCACCGCCCGGGGCCAAACCATTCCCAACTCCCAGGTAACCATTTACCTAGCCAATAACTCCTCCGGCCAACCCAGCCTGATTCACTTTTTTTCAAACCTTCTGGCCCACCCTGTTCAGGCTTACTCCCTGCCGAAATATGACCTGAAAGCCGATCAAGCCGGCCATTTTGAATTTAACCTGCCCGCCGTTCAACCGGCCACTTGGAAGCTCTTTGCGGCCACCACCTTCCTTGAGTCCCCCTCACCTAAAAGCAATTCTTTAACCTTTAAGATCCTGGGGTTTTGGGAATGGTTATGGGAAAAATTTAAGGAGATCCTGGGGGTAATGGTTGGCCTTATCAGGCCCTATCTTTTCTTCATTGTCCTTCTGGCAGAGGCGGTCCTCATTGGCTACCTTCTAAGGATAAAAAGAAGATCAATGAAAGCCCACCCGGACTCTTTGGGATAAGAGCTGGTTGTCCACCCGGGCTTCAATCAGATAGTCGCCCGCCCTGTCAGCCGACAGATCAAAGATGGCCCGGCCTAAATTATCAGTTTCCGGCTGGGTGGCCACAATTTCCAGATTTTCGTTTTGGCCCAAACTAACCGGCTTGCCTGAAATTCCCCGACCCTGGTTGTCTAAAATAAAAATGGTCAGCCGAATTCTTTCCTTGCCGTCCGCTCTGGCAACCAAAGGAGAAGCAAAAACATAGGAGTTATCAAAACTTACCCGGCCGCTGGTTTGAGGAGTATAAGCCCGGCCAAAAAAAGTTGTTCTTTGGGAAACCAAAAAAACACCTGCCCCCAACGCCAAAAGTAAAAAAAATAAAACCAAGAAGGCCAAAAAAACCGACCACCGACTCCTTTTCTGCTTTTCTTCTTTTTGCTCCTCTTCCATTAGTTTTAAGATTACAACGATCTCGGCTCAATGTCAATTTTTAACCCAGATTTTATGCGGAGATTATCCTACTAGAGGCTACTAAAAACAAATCAATTTCCAAAAGGCAAAGGGGGGAAAATTCAAAAAGGCAAAATCTAAAAAGGCTGATATATCTAACCAATCTCAACACTCCTTTGGCTGGCACTCTCAAGATTAACTGCTATTTCAATCCTAAGATTATTTCCTCTAGGATAACATAAAAAATGAAACAAAATCTTTCGGATTAGAAAACCAAGCAAGATAGACAAAATCAATCTTTTCTAAAAATTAACCAAAAGCTCCCTTTTTGGTGTTAGGCACGCACTATAGGACGCCTAAGACTTCAATATATCAAAAGAGATCATTGTTAAGAAATTCTCCTTTTTAAAAACCTTGATCCTTTCTGATATGTTTAGGTAATTAAAGTTTTTAACATTCCCATCTTTATCTTTCCATGAAAATGAGAATGAAAATAACTTTGGGATTTAAATTGATCAATTTTATACCTGTTCTAAGTAGATCAAAGATTGTCAAAACTGGGTCTTGACAGGCTTCTCTGTTTATTCTTATAGTGGTATAAGGCTGTATAATTCGTATAATTTGAACCAACAAAAAATATGCGGGAAAAAACAAACCTTTACCAGATTGCCGAGCTCACGACTGCCTTTTTAATTTTTGCGGTTGCTTTCTTGTGGCTCTGGATTTAAATCTTGGTAAAAAAATGAATCATCTGCCCAGAAATTTTAAGCTCTACCTTAAAAGCCGGAAAGCCTCACCCGCCACGATCAAAAACTATCTTTCTGATTTCAATCACTTTTGGGGTTGGCTTGCCTTAACCTTAAAAGGGAAATCAATTGTTTTTGATCCTTCCTCCCCGGCTGTTTTCATTGCCCAGATTACTCCCCAAACAATCAAAGATTACCGGAATTTTTTGACTAAAAATAAGGTGCCGGCTAAAACCGTTAACCGCCGCCTCTCCGCTTTGCGCAAATTTGGTCAATTCTGCTTTTCTCAAGGCTGGCTTAAAACCAACCCCGCCAAAAAGGTATTAAACCTTAATTTGGTTAAAAAAGAGAAAGGGACAGAATCAGAAAAAATTATCAATCGGTTTGAAGATCATTTAACAAGAGAAAAGGCAAGCCCAGCCACGGTCAAAAACTATCTTTCTGATTTACGCCATTTCCTAGGCTGGCTGGAAGCAGTTTAACAAATCAACGCAGGCCGCCTGCTTGCGAAATTTTGGGGGGACCAAAAATTGCTCGCTTCCCAGTCTGTTTTTCAAAACAACCGGGGGTGGCCTGCATGTTGATTATATAACAAAAAGGCAAGTCATGGAAGAAAAAATTTTCAAAAAAATAAACCGCCGATCAATCAGGGAGTATCAGGACTGGCTTGGCCAGCTTAACCTCTCTCCCTCAACCATCAAGCGCCGCCTCTCCACTTTGCGCAAGTTCTGCGACTGGGCCCAAGAAGAAACCTGGCTTGACCAAAACCCGTTCCTGAAAACCAAAAAACAAATTCTTCCTACTAAAAGGAAAAAAGGCTATCTCTCTTTGCCTTCTATTCCCTATCTATCAAAGGCATACAAAACATATCAAAACCTACCAATGACCCGCTATCTTCATTTGGGCATCCTGATGGTCTTTTGTGCGGCGCTTGGGTTTGGCCTTTACCAGCAATTTTTTGAAAAAGCTCCCCAGCCTTTAGCCTACCCAACCAGCTTAACCCGACCCAAGCGCTATCTTTCTTTTCAGGGGCGGTTAACCGATTCTTCCAATAATCCAATCACCTCAAGCACCAACTTCACCTTTAAGCTTTGGGATCACCTGACCAACAGCACCGAAGTAGGTTGTGATGGCGGCGGCGATGAAAACTGTCTTTGGTCATCAGGTATTTGCGCAATTGTCCCGGATCAGGACGGGATCTTTTCTACCCTCCTGGGATCAGGCTGCGGCACGGAAATTCCAGCCGATGTTTTCTCAGAAAATGTTGAGGTCTGGCTGGGAGTTAAGGTTGACACCGATAGTGAAGCTGACCCCAGAATCCAAATTGCCACCGTGGCCTATGCTTTAAATGCGGAAACCCTCCAAGGCTATCCCCCAGCCGCGATTGCTTTGGCCAACACCATTCCGGTGGTCAACACCTCCGGCAATATCGTTATCGGGGCTACCGCCCCCACCATCCAGGGAACAAGCGGAATATTGGCCATTGAAGGCAACGCCGGTTTAACCCTTCAGACCGGCTCAGGCTCAAACGGCAACATTATCCTGGCCCCGGACGGCACCGGAGTCTTAAACATCAACCTGGGAGGAACAACAGGCAGTCAGATGAGGATCACCGATGCCAATATCTCAAGCGGCAGTCTTATCTCTGCTTATGCCGGCACTGACTCAACCGGGTTTGATCTTTTAAATCTCTCCTCAGGCAGTACCGAAGCCACCCAGTTTAGCGTGGATGAATCAGGCAATACTTATCTGGCCGGCAATGTCGGTATCGGCACCACCAATCCCCTTCAGAAGCTCCAGGTGGCAGGAGATATCAATATAGAATCGGGGTCTGGAGTAAGGATCAACAATACCGCTGCTTCAGGAGAGTATCTTCGGGGAGATGGGACGAGATTTGTTTCTTCTACTATCCAAGAAGGTGATTTGCCTTCCATCTCTGCCGCTGGTGGTTGGACTGATGATGGTGGCGTGGTCAGATTAACCACGGTTGGTGATTCAGTCGGTATTGGCTATGCCGACCCAGGCACAGCCAAACTAGCCATCAATGGCAATGTGGGGATTGGAACAACGGAGCCGGGTGGTAAACTTCACACTCAAACACTCGCAACTGACGGCAATCACATTTTAGACGTTTACAGCTCCACCACTACCGATGTTCCACGATTAAAATTTAGAAGGTCACTACAAGATACTGTTGGATTCACAAAAACCACTGACCAATCATATCTTGGCTCTCTTGAATTCTACGGTGTAAATGCTGGAGCTACAGCATTTACAAAAGGAGCAGAAATTAGAGCAATTCAATCAGGATCGGCCGGTTCAAGTTATGTGTCGGGCAATATTTTGTTTTTAACCTCAGCCGGTGGTGTTTCTGCCCCCGCAGAGCGAATGAGAATTGATAGTGGCGGAGATGTCGGTATTGGCAACGCGGCATCGGCCCCTTCAAGAAAACTTTATGTTGCAGATAGCTCAGATGCCTCACTATATTTACGCAAGCACACAACTAATGAAAACGATTATTCAGAAATACTCTTTGGTATCGCAACAGCCGACCGCTATCAAGGAGCCATCCGTACTTATCGCGGATCTGCCGAACAATATGGAGAACTGGCATTTTTTACACAAGAGACCTCTGGTGCAGGATATAGTTCATTATCTGAAAGAATGAGGGTTGACTCTTCCGGCAACGTTGGTATTGGTACCACCGATCCTAACTACAAACTGGATGTTGACGGCAATGTCAATATCGGCGGGTCGGCGATTATCGGCAGCATTGCTTCGGTTTCTGACAATAACCGGGTGTTAACCTCTTCTGGGGAGGGATCCGGGACAGTGGAGTACATTGATACCTCTTCCTGGGATAAGGATAGCGATGATGACTTTGGGGCTTGGTTCTTAGCTGGTGATACAGGCACACCCCAGAGTATTGGCTCAGGAGAAACAGCCAGTATTGTTGGGGGTATAGGGATAGGGACAACTGCTTCTGACACCGATACCTTAACAATAAACGTTGATGAAGGGTATGGATTCTCATGGACCGGGACTCATGATTACTCAGCCGCAGATATTGACTTTACCAACGGAACCTCAACCACTCTTGATATCACCGGGGATCTTCACCTTGACGCAGATGGCGGGGATATCTTGTTTGCTGATAACGGCGTCTTTTTAGGCGGCTTTTCTGCCGGTAACTTTGGGATAGGCACCACCGGACCAATTAGTGGCTTACATTTAGATTCAGGGACAACAAGCACAATTACAATTGAGGGAAACGTTGCTGATAATAGTAATCTTTTTGGGATAATCGATTTTCGCAATACTGATACTACCACCTATACTGGTGCCAGAATTGCTGCTCGAAACTATGAAAGTGCTGATGATGGTAGTTTAGAATTCTATGGGGCTAATGCTGGCAGCCTAAGCAGTCAACCATCTATGACTGTACTAGGGAATGCTGTAGGAATTGGAACAACGGCACCCAG
>DATLAM010000062.1:0-12665 GCA_035527435.1 Bathyarchaeia archaeon | reverse complement strand
AGCCTTAAAGACTATATTGAAACCATCATTGAGGCTAAAATGAAATCCCCTAAGATCCTTCACGAGTTTAACTAAGTAAGGGCTTTCTTCTGGTTTGACTTGTCAGGCAGGAATAAGTTATATTAAGCCAATGGCTAATTTAATGGAAAAAGTGGTCAGTCTTGCCAAAAGAAGAGGGTTTGTTTTTCCTTCCTCCGAAATCTATGGCGGGGTGGCCGGAGTTTATGATTATGGTCCTCTTGGGGTCGAGTTAGCCAAAAACATCAAGGATCTCTGGTGGCAGGATATGGTTTACCAAAGAGACGACATCTATGGGATCGATGGATCAATCATTATGCACCCTAAATCCTGGGAAGCGAGTGGACATGTGGCCGGATTCACCGATCCGCTAGTTGATTGTAAAAAGTGCAAAAAGCGGATTCGGGCAGATAAATTAGAAGATTGGGAACTAAAAAAAGAAAACAAAACTGGTCAGTGGAAAATCGTTAAGCCGGGGTCATTAAAGTGTCCCGAGTGCGGGGGTGAATTAATTCCTAAAGTGAGACAATTCAATCTTTTAATGGAAACTTCTTTGGGGGTTCTTGAGGGCGAAAAAATGAAGATCTATCTTAAAGGAGAATCTTGCCAGAACATTTATTTAGATTACATTCATATTATTGACAGCTTTTCTCCTAAAATTCCTTTCGGGATTGCTCAGATAGGAAAAGCCTTTAGGAATGAAATGACTCACGGAAAGTTTCTTTTTAAAACCCGGGAATTTGAGCAATATGATCTTGAGTATTTTATCAGGCCAAAAGATTCGGCAAAATATTATAAAGAATGGAAAAAAATCCGTTGGGACTGGTATGTTAAGCGGATTGGATTAAATAAAAAAAATCTTCATTGGCGGCAACACGGGGAAGATGAGCTTATTTTTTATGCTAAAGATGCTTGGGATATTGAATATAAATATCCGTGGGGATTTGATGAGCTTGAAGGAGTTCATGACCGGAATAATTATGATTTAATTCAGCAAGGGAAGTTCAGCGGCAAGAAGCTAGATTACCAAGATGAGGAAACCAACAAAAGATTTGTGCCTCATATCATAGAATGCTCTGGGGGCGTTGGTCGGACATTTTTCGCTTCATTATTAGATGCTTATCATGAAGAAAAGGATAAAAATGGTATTCGAGTATTTTTATCTCTCGATCCACGCCTTTCTCCCTATAAAATAGCAATTTTTCCCCTTTTGGCAAATAAACCAGAGCTGGTTAAGAAGGCACGGTCAGCTTATAAAAACTTAAGCGCTGACTTGGTTGTTGCCTGGGATGATATTGGCAATATTGGGAAACGGTATCGTCGCCAAGACGAAATCGGGACTCCCTGGTGTGTAACGGTTGATTACCAAACGTTAAAAGACGACACCGTTACCATCAGAGAGCGCGACACGATGAAGCAAAAAAGATTAAAGGTTGACAAATTGAAGGATTATTTTCAAAATAGACTGAAATAATGAAGAAACCTTTACCAATAATAATTGCCATTATCGTTTTTTTAGTTTTTATTGGCGGATTTTTTTGGTACTTGAAGGGAAGAGGAAGCGGCGGAACAGCTTTGCCTACGCCAACGCCGGAGGGCAAGCTGATTGAAACTGCCCTTGAGGAGCGTCCCTATGTTACCCTTACCCCTAGCCAGGACGGTCACTGGCTTACCTTAAAGATTGAAAGGATTAGGCACGGAGATTCTCTTGAGTATGAGCTGATTTACAATACCGCCTCTGGTGTTCCTCAGGGAAGTACCAATGCCGTTGAGCTTAAAGGAGAAGATTCTTACACTAAAAAGATTCTTTTGGGAACTGAATCAAGGGGCAACTATCGCTATGACGAAGGAGTTACCCAGGGAACGCTTACCCTTCGCTTTCGCAGTGATGAAGGCGTGAGAAAGTTTATCACCGAATTTTATCTTCATCAGGGGGAGGAAGAATTAACCTCTGTTGATAACCGTTTTTCTTTAAACGGCCAGCCACAAAGTAGCGATTTTTATCTTGTGATGTCGACTGTTGGTTTGCCCGGAGACTTTGAGGAAGAGGTAGTGGCTGGCCCATACGAGGTGTTTTCTTCAGCCACCAAGCCAATTAAAAACGCCCAGGTTACCCTTGCCCTGGAAGAGACTGGGGAAGCCAGCCTTTACTCTTGGGGAGGCAAAGATTGGATTTTAATGGAGGGCACCCAAAAGAAGACAAGCGCCTTAACTGCTCCTCTTGATGAGCTGACGACTGTTATTGCCGGAACCGTTTCAATTTCAGAGTAAACTTCCGTTAGTTTTCCTTTAGTTTTCTTTAATTAAAATTACCCCTTGACAAAGGGGTTCAAATTATTTCAAAATGATATAAAGTGGTAAGAAGTGGTATCAGAAAGAAATTATAGGACAGATGTTTCTCGGTCATTATGAACACCATCTTGAAGCTAAGGGAAGGCTATCAATCCCGAAAAAATTTCGGAAAGAGATTGCCTCTGGGGGGGTTCTTACCGAGGGGCTTGATGGCTGTTTGTTTCTTTTCCCCAAAGCTAAATGGGAAGTCTTGGGGAAAAAGCTGGCGGCAACACCTTTGACAAAAAAAGACGCTCGGGCATTTGCCCGATTCTTGACATTTGGGGCTTTTGATTGCCGGCTGGATAAACAGGGCCGGGTTCTGATTCCTGACCGGTTGCGGAAAACAGCCCAAATTGAAAAAAAAGTGATTGTTGCCGGCGCCCTTGACCGGATTGAAATTTGGAGTAAAAGTCGGTTTGAAGGCTACCTTAAAAAAATTGAAAGGGGTAGCGAAGAGATTGCAGAAAGGCTAGCTGAGCTAGAAATTTAAACCGAAATTGATAAAAAGGAGGCAAAACAATGGTCCGCCTTAATGGTGATCGGATGCGGGAAAAACTGGAGAAGATCATTAAAGAAACAGAGATGAAGAAAAACAGCCGGGAGAATAAAGAGTTTGGGATTAAAGTGACGAATGGAAAAGCATCATAAACCAGTTCTTTTAAAAGAAGTCCTTAAGTTTTTAGAGGTTGAAAGAGGAGAAAAGTATCTCGATGCTACGATAGGCGAAGGCGGACACACGGAGGCGATTTTAAAAGCAGGGGGAATTGTTTTAGGCATTGACCAGGATCCAGAGGCGATTGTCCGAACCAAGAAGCGTTTGAAGCTTGCCTGCCCTGACATCAACCGTTCGGTTGATGACTCTCCAAGCGCTTCTGGCTGGAAAATTGCCCAGGGAAACTTTGCCAACTTAGAAAAGATCGCCAAAGAGCATGGTTTTGAAAAAATCAGGGGTGCGCTCTTTGACTTGGGGATCGCTAGTTTTCAATTAGCTGAGGCTGGTCGGGGTTTTTCTTTTCAAGCCGATGGGCCTTTGGATATGCGGCTGGATCCTAGCCTAGGGGTGACCGCCGCCGATTTAATTAATAGTTTAAGCAAAGGGAACCTTTATGAGCTCTTTAAAAAAATGGCTGACGAACAGTTGGCTTGGCCAATTGCTGATGCTCTTGTCAGCGCCCGTTGTCTAAAGTCTATCAGGAAAACGGGTCAATTGGCTGATCTAATTGTCAAGGTCTATCGCCGGAAAAACAAAAAAACCAAGATTCACCCGGCAACAAAGGTTTTTCAGGCCTTGCGGATTGCGGTCAACAGTGAGCTTGAAAATCTAAGTAAGGGTTTGCCGGGGGCGGAAAAGATTTTAAAGCCCGACGGACGCTTGGTGGTAATTAGTTTTCATTCCGGAGAGGACAGGATTGTTAAGAATTTTTTCAAGGATAGGGCAAGAAAGGGAAGGTTAAGGGTTCTGACTAGAAAGCCGGTCCGGCCGAGCCAGGATGAAGTAGAGTCGAATCCTTTAAGTCGCAGTGCCCGTTTACGGGCAGGAGTAAAAATTTAAAATGAAAACCAGGATCTTAAGATTTCAATCAAAAAAACTGATTTGGCTAGTTTTAACCTTGGTTCTATTTCTTTTCTTTACCCAACTGGTTATTTCCCATCGTTTAGTGTCTTCGGGAGAGGTAGTAAAAAAACTTGAGATAGACGCCGCGAGACTGGATGCTGAAAATGGCCTTCTTAAAGAAGAAGTCGATCGGATGGGTTCGCTTTCCCGGATTTCCTCTGAAGCCGCCAAGCTAGGTTTAACAAGAGCTTCGCAAATCTTACACTTAACTCCTCAAGTTCCGGTTGCTCTAGGAAAATAAAACAGGCATGGATATTAGTCTGCGAATTAAAGTTTTGCTGATTTGGTTTTTTCTGATTGGGCTTCTGGTGGGAGCCCGTCTTTTTTATTGGCAGGTAATTGCCGCTGATTATTTGGCAGCGGCAGCCGAGAAACAGCATTGGATTTCTTTTGAAGTCGCTGCCGAGCGAGGAGAAATTTTTGCTTCTGACCGCTTCCCCCTGGTAAGCAATGAAGAAGCTTACCTGGTTTTTGCCTCCCTGCCTGATTTAAAAGAAGACGTCAAGGCAGTTGCTGCCAAACTAGCGCCTCTCCTGGTTTCGGAGCTTGACCAGGAACAAATAGCCACCGGTTCTAGCTTAAAAGAAGAGAAATGGCGTCTTTTAAAAAACACGGAAATTGAACTGAAAGAGCGCTTATCAAGAGAAGACCTGGTTTGGGTTCCTTTAAAACATAAAGTTAACAGGGAGGCTAGGGTGGGGATTGAATCCCTTGAAATTGAAGGAATCGGTTTTGAGGAAGAGCCAAGACGGATTTATCCTGAGGCGTCTTCCGCCGCCCATCTTTTAGGCTTTGTGGGGAGCGATATTAACGGCCGGGAAAAAGGCTATTTTGGACTCGAGGGTTTTTACGATTTAGAGCTAAGAGGTAAAACAGGGATTTTAAGACGGGAAAAGGATGTGGCGAACCGGCCAATTTTGGTAGGCGAGACAAGCGGCGAAGAGAAGCAAGACGGCCGAAGCTTGTTTTTGACCCTTGACCGAGCCGTTCAGTTTATTGCTGAGCAGGGGCTTAAAAAGGGGATCGAAAAATATGGCGCTGTTAGCGGATCGGTTATCATTATGGAACCGCAAACAGGAGCGGTTTTAGCCATGGCTTCATTCCCTGCTTATGACCCGGCCAAATTCAGCCAGTATGAAAAGGAACTGTATGTTAACCCAATTGTTGGGAATTCCTTTGAACCAGGCTCAGTTTTTAAGGTTTTGATTATGGCCGCGGCCCTGGATGCGGGGGTAGTGGAACCAGACACCCGCTGTTCCAATTGTGATGGGCCTCGGGTTATTTCCGACTACACCCTCCGCACCTGGAATGATGAATATCCCCCCAACCCAACGATGATCGAGGTTATCCAACAATCAAACAACATCGGGATGGTTTTTGTGGGAGAAAAGCTAGGGGTTGAGAAGCTGGTTGCCTGTCTTGAAAATTTCGGCATTGGCCAGCTAACCGGGATTGATCTTGAAGAGGAGACAACGCCTGATTTGCGGCCCAAAAGCGAATGGAAAAAAATTGATTTGGCTACGGCCACTTTCGGCCAAGGAATCGCCGTCACCCCAATCCAAATGATTCAGGCAGTCGGAGCTATTGCCAACGGAGGGGTGTTAGTCAAACCTTTTTTAGTCAAAAAGGTAGTTGGTGAAGAGGAGATTGTTATTGAACCAAAAATCTCCAAACAGCCGATTAGCCCAACCACTGCTAAGGTGGTGACCGAAATGATGGTCAATGCCACTGAAAAGGGGGAGGCAAAATGGGCCAAGCCGGAAGGATACAGGATTGCTGGTAAAACTGGGACGGCCCAAATCCCGGTGGCTGGCCATTATGATGAGGAAAAAACAATCGCCTCTTTTGTTGGCTTTGCGCCGGCAGATAAACCAAGATTTATAATGCTGGTTACTTTACGGGAGCCAACCACATCTCCTTGGGGATCAGAAACAGCCGCTCCTCTTTGGTTCAATATTGCTAAAGAACTTTTTATTTACTTCGGAATTTTGCCAGAATAGACTATAATTACTAGTCAATTGATGACTAAGAAAATATGGGTAAAATTTCGCCACAGCACTTTAGGGGAGGTCTTGCGGTCCCTGATTCCTAATTTCCTTGTCAAGACTCTTTTTCATTTCCCCCTGGCTTTTTTAGCGGTTCTTTTTTATCGTTTTCCGGCAAAAGATCTGAAGGTAATTGGGGTTACCGGGACAGACGGGAAAACAACCACCGCAACTTTGATTTATCATCTTTTAGTCAAATCAGATAAAAAGGCAGCCTTAATTTCTACTGTTTCAGCCAAGGTTGGTTTAAAACAGATTCCGACCGGCTTCCATGTTACCTCTCCCCATCCCTGGAAGCTTCAGCGCCTTTTACGAGAAATAGCTGATCAGGGCTACCAATATCTTATCCTGGAAACAACCTCCCACGGGCTTGATCAGCATCGCCTTTTTGGGGTCAATTTTTTAGCCGGGGTGATTACCAATGTTACTCCGGAACACCTTGATTATCACCAAACTTACCAAAACTATCTTCAGGCAAAGGCGAAACTTTTTCGTGGGGTTAAAATGGCTGTTTTGAACCGGGATGACCGCTCTTTTGACTTTTTAAAATCAGTAATTCCCCAAAAGGCTAAAATCGTCACCTACGGAATTGAGAATAAGGCTGATTTTACCCCCCAAACTTTTGAATTCGACTGTCCCTTGGTAGGAGAGTACAATCAGTATAATTGTCTGGCCGCGATTGCCACGGCCACCCTTCTGGGGCTTTCCCGGCCAAAGATTAGAAAAGCAATTGCCACTTTTAGCGGGTTGGCGGGAAGAATGGAAAAGATTGATGAGGGCCAGGCTTTTGAGGTTTTTGTTGATTTTGCCCATACCCCAAATGCCCTTGAAAATGTTTTAAAAACCCTTAAAAAGAAAAAAAGGGGAAAGTTAATGGTTGTTTTTGGTTGTGCCGGAGAAAGAGATCAGGGTAAAAGACCGGTAATGGGAGAAATTGCCTCCCGACTGGCGGAAGTGGTTGTTTTAACCGCCGAGGATCCCCGAACGGAAGAGACAAGCCAGATTATTAGCCAAATTGTGAAAGGCTGCCAAAAAGCAGGTGGAGTAGAGGGAAAAACATTTTTCCAAATTCCAGATCGGAAAAAGGCAATTGAGTTTGCGGTAAAGAAAGCTAAAGAGGGTGACCTGGTGGTTATTTGCGGTAAGGGTCATGAGAAAACGATGTGTTTCGGCCGGGCTGAATACCCCTGGAGTGACCAAAAAGAGGCCAGAAAAGCTTTAAGAAAGATGAGATGATTAAACCCAAGGCCATCATTTTAGCGGGCGGCATTGGTAAAAGAATGTGGCCAATAAAGACCAATAAACTCCTTTTACCCTTTCTGGGCAGGCCCCTAATTTTTCATACCCTGGAGGCAATTAAAAAGGCAGGGATTGGGGATCTTGTTGTCGTGGGCAGGCCGGCAATTATTAGCCAGCTTGAAAAGATGGTTGGTTTTCCAGACATCCAGGTTGTTCTTCAGCCAAAGCCAACAGGTTTAGGCGAGGCAGTGATTAAGGGCCTTAAGGGCGACTTTGTTTTAAAAGGGCTTAAAAAGGCCAAAAAAAGTCAACCAATTTTAGTTATTAACGCTAATGATATTTTTGATCCAGACCTAATTAAACAAATTATCCGGACGGGGGAAGAAGGAAAAAGCGAGATAATTATCCCGGGATTGAGGGTAAAGGAATATTTTCCCGGTGGCTACCTGAAAATTAAAAAAGGACAACTGGAGAAGGTTGTGGAAAAACCACTCCCGGGAAAAGAACCAACCAATTTAGTGAAGCTGGTGGTGGATTATTTTAAAAACAGCGACGATCTTTTAAAAATCCTACCTCAAATCTTAGACCGTCCTGATTCTTATGAGATGGCAATCAACCAGCTGGCCAAATCTGGGGTCAAAATAAGGGTTGTCAGATATAAAGGCTTTTGGGGTTCAATTAAATACCCTTGGGACATCTTAAGGGCAATGAATCTCTTTTTCAAGCACCGATTTCCTAAACAAAAGGGACAAAAACCGCTTGTTAGCGGGCCGGTTACGGTAACTGGTCCGGTGGTTTTTGAAGAAGGGGTCAAGATTTTAGAAGGAGCTAAGGTTAGGGGCCCGGCCTATATCGGTGCCGGCACCATCATTGGCAACCAGGCCCTTGTCAGGGAATCAATTATCGGTAAGAATTGTGTTGTCGGCTATGGAACGGAGATTGCCAGAAGTTACGTTGGTGACAATTGCTGGTTTCACACAAATTATGTGGGCGACAGTGTTTTAGAAGAAAACGTCAGCCTGGGTGCGGGTACGGTTCTTGCCAACTTAAGATTTGATGAGCAAAAAGTTAAGTCTTTGGCTGGTAAACAAAAAATTAACACCAACCTGGAAAAACTGGGGGCGATTATTGGCAGGAACGCAAAAGTAGGTGTTAATGCCAGCGTTATGCCGGGAGTGAAGATTGGCACCAACTCATTGGTTGGCCCGGGAGCGGTTCTTGAGAAAGATTTGCCGGAGAATAAGTTTTGTTACCTTAAGCAGTCATTAAAGACTAGAAAAAACAAAAAACTTTTTTCTTTAAAAAACCAGTTAAGGCAGAAAGCCAGGAAAAAAATTTGATGCCAAAAAGGCGTTTTTTAAAAAAAACTGCTGGTCAGCCGAACCTGATTCAGGTATTTTCGGCTCGCCAATCCGGAAACCTAAAAGTTAAAGAAGTAATCAATGCGAACAAAAATTTGGATCATTTTCTTTCTGGATTGGGAATTGAAAAAACTAATTTGGTGATGATGAAACAGATTCATGGAAACAAAATAAAGGTGGCAACCAGAGAAGATGGAGGAAAAGTGATTAAAAACGCAGATGGGCTGGTTACTCAAAGCAAAAAGCTTTTTCTGGGGGTAAACACGGCTGATTGTCTGCCCATCTCTTTTTGTGACCCTCAAAAAAAGATAGTGGGAATAGCCCATGCCGGTTGGAGGGGAATTTTGCTAAGAATCGCCCCGAAAGTAGTTAAGTCAATGGAAAAGCTGGGGGCCGATCCGGGGAAGATGTTTGTTTGCATTGGGCCCCACATCGGCAGCTGTTGTTATTTAGTGGGCAATGATTTGGTAAAAAAGTTCCAGAAGGAATTTGGGAATTTACCAAAGATGGTTCATCAAGATAAAAACGGTACTTATCTTAGCCTGACAACGCCGGTGAGTGCTCAATTAATTAAATCAGGCATCAAAAAGGAAAATATTGAAATTTCTCCTGATTGTACGTCTTGTCAAAATGGTCAGTTTTTTTCCTTCCGAAAAGACAGCCGAAAAACGTACGGGGAGATGTTGGGGGTGATCGGATGGAATTGAAAAAAATAAAACACCTTCATTTTGTGGGTATTAAAGGCGTGGGGATGACTGCCTTGGCTCTTTGTGCCCAAGATTTAGGCATCAAGGTAACCGGCAGTGATCTTAAAGAAGTTTTTGTTACGGACGAGATTTTGGAAAAAAGAAAGATTGAGTGGAAAGTTGGCTTTAAAAAAGAAAACTTGGTTGGCAAACCGGATCTGGTGATTGTCACCGGCGCCCATCAGGGGCTGGCTAATCCTGAGGCTAAGGCCAGCCGAAAATTAGGGATTAAAACTATTACCCAGGGTGAGGCAGTCGGGGAATTTATGAAAGGAAAAGTAGGCATTTCTACTTGCGGCGTGGGGGGAAAAACAACCACCGCGGCGATGATAGCAACGGTTCTTGATAAGGCCGGGCTCAAACCCAGTTTTGCCATTGGCGCCGGAGAGATTGCCTCTTTAGGGGTGTCCGGGCGCTATGATAAGGGGAATCATTTTGTTGCTGAAGCTGATGAATATGTCGCCTCACCCGGAATAGATAACCGGCCAAAATTTATTTTCCAGAAACCGAGGGTGATTGTCGCTACCAACATTGAGTATGATCATCCTGATGTTTATCCTGACCTTAAGGCCGTCCTGGTTGCCTATAAGGGCTTTTTTGAAAAAATTCCTGACGATGGCCTTTTGGTGGCCTGTATTGATAATCAAAATATTCGCCGGCTTCTTACCGAAATTAAAGCGCCTGTCCAGACATATGGCTTTTCCCGAGAAGCCGATTGGCAAATCGAGAAAATCTATTTCAGCCAAGAGCAAACCCTTTTTAACCTGGTCCATCAGGGAATGGCGGTTGAGGAGATAAAACTTCAGGTTCCGGGGAAATATAACGTTTTAAACGCCACCGCGGCTTTTGCCGTAGGAACTTTTTTGGGAATAGGAGCCCAAAAAATTAAAGAAGGCTTAAAACTATTTCAAGGCACCAGGCGCCGTTTCGAGTTAATTGGTGAGGTGGGAGGGGTAAGAGTGTATGATGATTATGCTCATCACCCGATTGAAATAAAATCAATGTTGGCGGCAGCCAAGGGCTGGTTTCCTGGAAAACGGATTATCGCCATTTTTCAACCCCACACCTTTTCAAGAACAAAGGCTTTTTTTGATCAGTTTGCCAGGGCTTTTTCCCAGGCTGAAGTAGTAATTTTTACGGACATCTATTCTTCTGCTCGGGAAAAGCCCCTTAAGGGAATAAACTCCCGCCTTTTAGCCCAAGAAGCTCAAAAATATCACCCCAGACCAATTTACCTTGCCGGTAAAGGCGAGGTAGCCGAATACCTGTCCGAAAACACTAAGATTGGTGATATTATCATTACTGTTGGGGCCGGGGATATCTTTTTATGGCACAAAGAAATCTTGAAATCATTAAAATCTTAGGTAAAAACCGGGTGAAGCCAGGCGAGCCTTTGGCCAAACATACCACTTTTGGCGTTGGCGGCCCAGCGGATTTATTTTATGAGGCCGAAACCAAAGAGGAGCTGGTAACGGCAGTTAAGCTGGCCCGAAAGTTAAAAATTCCGTTTTTCATTTTAGGCAGCGGCTCTAATATTTTGGTAAGCGATAAAGGATTGAGAGGTTTGGTAATTAAAAATTCTGTTTCGGGAATGAAGGTGGTTAAAAAACTTAAAAAGCCAAAGATAAGCTCTCAAATTGCCAGGGCTCGTTTCCGGACCGCTGACCCCCAAAAATACCTGAAGTTTTCTGACCTTAATTACCCTGATGAGCCGCTTGACACTGAAATTGAAGTCTTTTCTGGAACCCCGCTTCAGACCTTAATTCAGTGGACTTTTAAAACTAAATTAACCGGGCTTCAGTGGTTTGCGGGTATTCCAGGAACGGTTGGAGGTGCCGTGATCTACAATATCCATGGAGGGACAAGACTTTTTTCAAACTACGTCCTAAGCCTTGAGATATTAGATAAAAACAATCAGTTAAGGGAAATAAAAAAGGCCGATATTGAATTTGATTATGATTTTAGCGATATTTTTAAAAAAGACTTTTTGATCCTGAAAATTAACCTTCTTTTATCTCGCGGCAATCTTGCTAAAGCGAAGCATGTTTATCAAGAGTGGGGGAAAAGGAAGAGAAAGATTCAGCCTCAAGGAAACTATCCGGGCTCAATTTTTAAAAATTTTCCTGAAGAGACAGCAAGAAAATTAGGCGCACCCACGCCAGCCGCTGGTTGGTTTATTGAACAATGCGGGTTGAAAGAGAAAAAGGTCGGTAAGGCTCAAATTTCTTCTCAACATGCCAATTTCATTGTTAATTTAGGCGGCGCAACCGCCGGAGACGTAATTCAATTAATTGAATTGGCAAGAGAGGAAGTTAAGAAGAAGTTTGGTATTAGGCTTGAAGAAGAAATCGGTTTGCTTGGATTTGATAAAATATAAGGTTGTTTATGAGCAAATTTATTATTCAGGGAGGTAAGCCTCTAAAAGGTAGCGTTTATTTAAGCGGAGCCAAAAACTCTGGCTTTAAACTTCTGATCGCTAGTCTTCTTGCCGATTCTCCTTCTGAAATTATTGGTTATTCTCGGATTGGCGATATTGAAGTTACCCAAGAGATTATTGAATTGTTGGGAGGAAAAGTGGAGAAGAATCAAAAAAGACTCAAGGCTTTCCCAAAAAATCTGGCCTCTTTTACTGTTCCTGTGAGGATGGGTGAAATTTCTCGGGCTTCAAACTTTTTTGTGGCTCCGCTTCTTTATCGCTTTGGCCGAGCTATTTTTCCGGTTCCGGGCGGAGACAGAATCGGCCCCAGACCGATTCAATGGCATCTTAAGGGACTGAAGGCCCTGGGCGCCGGCATTGAGGAGAAAAAAGGCTTATATGAGGTCCGGGCTCCCAATGGATTAAGGGGAGGCCGGTTTAGATTTCCTAAAAACACCCATACCGGCACCGAAACTATTTTAATGGCCGCTGTTTTTGCCCAAGGAAAAACAATTTTGGAAAATGCGGCTGAAGAGCCAGAGGTGGATGATATGATTGTTTTTTTAAATAAAATGGGCGCCCAAATTAAGCGGACAGCCAAGAGAAAGATTGAAATTAAAGGAGTGACAAGTTTTAGGGGCGCCAAACATCAGGTGATGCCTGACAGAAATGAGGCGGTGACCTTTGGTATTGCCGCCTTGGCTACCAAAGGCGACATTTTAGTTAAAGGAGCTAACCCCAGTGTTCTTCAGGCATTTTTGGAAGAAGTTAAAAAGGCAGGAGGGAACTTTCAGGTTAGCCGAGAGGGGATTCGGTTTTGGCGAAAGGGGAAGTTGGATGCCACAAAAGTGAAAACGAGCCCTTATCCAGGCTTTATGACTGATTGGCAGC
>DATLAM010000061.1:0-2627 GCA_035527435.1 Bathyarchaeia archaeon | reverse complement strand
GCAACCCTGGAATTAGCCTTGACTTTATCAACAACAAGGGCGAAAGGGTTTCTGGAAAATATCAAGATTTAAAAGAAAAATACCCCTTTTTAGAAATCAAGAAAGGTCTTCAAAGCTTAACTGCTCCTCTGGAGGCCATTTACTTTTTAAAAAAAGGGTCCTGTCTAAAATGCGGCAGCCAACAAACCTTGCAAGAAACGGACACCTTTGATACCTGGTTTCTTTCTGGCCAATGGCCTTTAACTACTCTAGGATATCCAAAAAAGAAGGACTTTCAATACTTCTATCCTACCTCGGTCCTTGACACACTATGGGATATTCTTTTCTTTTGGGTAGCCCGGATGATGATTCTCGGGCTTTATTTGACCAAAGAGGTTCCTTTTAAGGTCATTCACCTTCATGCCCGGGTTGTGGATAAACAGGGTCAGAAAATGAGCAAAAGCAAAGGCAACGTGATCAACCCCATGGAGATGATTAAAGTTTATGGGGCTGATCCCCTGAGAATGGCCTTAATCATTGGTGTTTCACCGGGAAGCGATATCGCTCTTTCTGATAATAAAGTCCGGGCCATGGGCAACTTTGCCAACAAAACCTGGAACATCGGCCGGTTTATTCTGAAAAACCTTAAATCCAGCCATAAAAAAGTCCCCTTTTATACACCCAAAATGGAGGCAAAACTAACCAGGGAGGACAAGAAAATCTTAAAAGACTTAAACCAACTAGTTAAAAAAACAACCCGCCATCTTGAAACTTATCGGTTTGATTTGGCAGCTGATCATCTTTATCATTTCCTCTGGCATCGGTTCGCCGATGAATACCTTGAGAATTCTAAAGAACGAATCAAGGAGGAAGACATCATTGTTTTGGCGATTTTGCGTCATGTTTATCTGAATTGTTTAAAACTTCTCCACCCTTTCATGCCCTTTATTACCGAGGAGATTTGGCAGAAATTTCCCAAAAAATTTGATCAACCGCTAATCATTTCCCAATGGCCAAAGTAAACCAAAAAGGAAAAAAAGCAAAAGATCAAACCTTAAAAGGCAAGGTTCAGCCTTGGCTGGAAAACAAAACAGCCGTTGCCAGAAAATTGGCCGAACATCGGGCTGCCAGAGCCGTAGGCCGTTTCGGCGCTCCGGCTGGGGTGGCTTTGATAGCTTTTCTCATCTTTTATTCTCTCTTTCTGCCTAAAAGCCGGTTTCAACTGGCTAAAGAACGGCTAGTTAAAAACCCCCAAGATTTTGAGGCCCACCTGGTGCTGGCTGAGGAATACTTGGGAAACAATCAAGTTGAGCAAGCAGAAAAAGAACTTTTACTTGCCCAAAGGACTTCCCAGACAAAAGCAACTCTCAACCAAGAAAATAGCCTGGTTTTGGGTGAGGAATCTAACCTTAAATGGGAAGCGCTTTGGCAAAGGAAGGTTCAAGCCAATCCAGAAGATATTAAAAAATTAATTATTTACTGGGAAAGAATCACTGCTGAAAAGGAAAATTACCGAGACGCCTATTTACAACTGGCCCTTCTTCATTACCAGCTTTTTGAAAATAAGAAGGCTCAAGAGTATCTTGACCAGGTTTTGGAACTAGACCCCAACTTTGAACCGGCCCGAAAAATTAAGGAGTTTCTTTAGGGAAAGCTATTTAATTTCTATCTCCACGGTGCCTTCAAAATTAATCTTCCATTGGGTAATTGTCGGTTGAGTCCAATCTCCTTCTTCTTTGACCACTCTTTTTTCAAAAAAGATTTCCCCATCCTCAACTCTGAGCAAGGGATAGTCGGTTGCTTCATCAGCCCTTTTAAGCACCCTGGATTGGTTTGAGGCGGCGTCGAAGGCAGCCAAATTGACCCCTTCCCCTCCCTCATATGGCCTGGGAGGATCAACTGTCTCTGGAGTATTAAGAACCAATTTACTCCCATCTAGCCAAATTACTTTTCCGTACTCGGAAAGAGAGGCAATTGTTTCTTCGTTTCCTAAATTGATGATCTCCAACAACCCCAAATGAGCCGTTCCCTGGCTGATGGCTAAGAACTGGTTGTTCGGCGAAGGATAAAGCCGCCTTGCCCGGCCAGTATCCGGCCAATGATACTCTCTTAAAACTCTTTCCTCACCAGCCTTATCAATTAAAATCACCTTGGTAAGATCCCCTTCCTCATCAATTCGGAAAGAAATCCCTTTTTCCTCAGTTGTCAAAAATTTAAAAGTTGCAAGCATTAGTTTCGCGGTTTGGCCAAGCTCTTTACCTTGAAATTCAAGACTGTATTGCCAATCATCTTTGGAAACCACAACGGCCACAAAAGGCTGAGTGCACTGGCCCATATCACAATAGCCATCAGGAAATTTATAAAAACTGGCTGTTTCTCCTCCCAGCTGAAGCTCCTCGCTTGACTCCTGATCAAGATAATAAACTGACGCTTCTGCTTTTTTAGTCTTAATACTCAGCCCAAAATCTTTTCTGGTCATTTCAACAAAAAAAGGGGCTCTAAGATCAGCTTCCTTGAAAGTGGTGCCAGGTGGATATTTGATTAAAAGCCCCTGTTCAAGATTAAGATAAGTTTCCCAAGTTGCGGTCGGATCTAAAGCAGGAGCGGGCAGCTCAACTGGCGTGGGTGAAGCTAAAAAGGAGGGTTGA
>DATLAM010000060.1:0-8892 GCA_035527435.1 Bathyarchaeia archaeon | reverse complement strand
TTTTTCTGTTTCCGCCAGGTGAAGCTGACGCAGGTTTTTTTCTGACAGGATTCTTGCCAAAGGCATTTTAACAGCCTCCGGAGGGAAGGCAACCAAAACAGGCAAGCCTTTCTCATACTCGGCCATTGTCACAAAGAAAAGATCCTTTAAGATCCGATCTCTTTTAAAGGTGGTGGTTCCTTCAGGCGGCTGATAGAGCCGCAAGCCATATTTTTCGGCATAGGGGTCAAAGGCGGCTTTTTTGATCTCCAGGGTTTCAAAATTGGGCAGAACAAAGGCCTTGGTTAATTGGCGAGGCCGGTCAATTCTGAAATTATAAAAAATGACGGCGTCATGGTCATCAACTAGGCCTTGGGGCGGATTGGCTTGATCGGCAATGATCACCGGTTCAATAAATTCGTCAGTGATTTCTGCCTGATAAGATTTTTCAATTGCCTCCGAACAAGACGAAAACTGGCTGCCTTTCCCTAAAACAAGGACATCGTAAGCTTTTTTAGTTCTTTCCCAGCGATGATCCCGATCCATCCCGTAATAGCGGCCACAAATGGTGGCAATCTGGCCGATACCCACCTTTCGAATTTCCTTTTCAACTTGATCCAAAAAAGTCAAAGCTGAGGTCGGGGGTGAGTCCCGGCCGTCAGTAAAAAGGTGCAAAAAGACATTTTTCAAACCCTCTTCTTTGGCAAAATGAAGGAGGGCAAAAAGGTGGTTAATGCTTGAGTGAACACCACCAGAACCAAGTAAGCCCATCAGGTGGAGCTTTGACTGGTTTTTCTTAACATGGTTGGCAGCCGCCTTAAAAGCGGGAATTTCATAAAAACCGCCGTCAGCAATGGACAGGTTAATCCGGGGCAAATCCTGATAAACTATTTGGCCGGCGCCCAAATTTAAATGGCCGGTTTCTGAATTGCCCTCTTCTCCTGTTGGTAGGCCCACCGCTTCTCCAGACGCCTGGAGCAGAGTATGGGGATAAACGGACCAATACTGGTCAAGATTGGGGGTTTTTGCCAGACGGACAGCGTTTCCTGGTCCTTCAGGAGCCAAGCCCCAGCCGTCTAAAATGATTAACACTACTGGCTTAGGAGGAGACATTGGTTTTTCTCAATTCCTCTTCAATTGCCGATAAACGATTATATTTGGCCACTCTCTCTCCTCGAGCGGGAGCGCCGAACTTAGTGTAGTCAGCCCCAACCCCAACGGCAAAGTCGGCAATGAAATCATCGTTTGTTTCCCCGCTGCGATGAGAAACAACTACCTTTAAGCCAGCCTTTCTAACCATTCTGATCACCTCGATTGTTTCGGAAATAGTCCCGATCTGGTTTGGCTTGGCCAGCAGGGCATTACAGGCTTTCTCGCTAATCGCTTTCTCCACCCGGCTTTTATTGGTAGCCAAAAGATCATCGCCGACAACAACTGTATCCGGCAGAACGCCCACCAGCTTACTCCAACCGCCCCAATCATCTTCGTGAAGAGGATCTTCTATTAAGGCGAGGGGGTATTGTTTGACTAAATCGTGGTAATATTCAATCAGTTCATTGGTATCCATGGCTAAAGTCCGGTCCCTTATTTTATATCTCCCTTCCTTATAAAAATGGGAGGCAGCCACGTCCAAGCCCAGATAAATATCCTTCTCAATCACATGGCAGGATTCATTAATTGCTTCAACGATAACCTCTAAAGCGTCAAGGTTGGTAAAAAGATTGGGGGCAAAACCCCCTTCATCACCAACTGAATGAATCGCTCCATGACGGATAAGAACCTTCTCAACGGTCTGATAAACCTCCTCGGCCATTTCTAAAACCTGTCGATATTCCTTGCCAGGCGCCGGGACAATATGAAATTCTTGAAATTCCAAATTGCCCGCTCCGTGCCTACCGCCGTTAATCAAGTTAAAGGTAGGCAAGGGTATTTTTAAAGGGTCTTTTTTCTCCTTTTCAAAGAAAAGTTCGCTGACATGGCGATAGATAGGCAGGCCTTTGATTAAAGCCGCCGCCTCGCAAATCCCCTGAGAAACAGACAAAATTGCGTTTGCCCCGAGCTTTGACTTATTTTCCGTGCCGTCAAGTTTGATCAGCAGGTCATCCAGCTTTTTCTGAGAGTCTGGATCTTTGCCCACCAACTGGGGAGCAATGATCCGGTTAACATTCTCCACTGCCTTTAAAACCCCCATGCCGCTGTAGCGGTCTTGATCACCGTCTCTCAACTCAACCGCTTCATATTTTCCCAAAGATTCTCCTGCCGGAACAGAAGCCACTGCTTCATGACGAGTGTCAAGAATAACTTTGGTTTCCACGGTCGGATTACCTCTTGAATCCAAGATTTCCCGGGCCTCAACTGCCTTAATTTTGGCCATTATTTCCTCACTTTTCTCTTTTCGGTTTCCGCTACCAGCTGGCGGGTTGATTCAATCGCATCGGGATTAACCGAAAGACTGGTGATCCCCCATTCTACCAGTTTTTGGGCCAACTCAGGATAAATTGAGGGGGCCTGACCGCAAATGGAGCTGGTAATTTTTGCCTTGTTGCAAGCCTTAATCACCTTTTCTAAAGCCCATAAAACAGCCGGATGGCGCTCATCAAAAACATCGGCCAATTCTGCGTTGTCTCGGTCCACGCCCATGATAAGCATGGTCAAATCGTTTGAGCCAATCGAAACTCCGTCAATGCCGGCTTTAATAAACTCTTCCAAAAGAATCACATTTGAGGGAATTTCCACCATCAGCCAAATCTTAAAGGAGGGGCTGCGGGCTAATCCGGCCGCGCCAATTAATCTTTTGACTTTAATTAGCTCTTCCGGGGTGCGAACGAAGGGGATCATCAGCCAAAGATTTTTTAAGTTCATTTTGTGGCGGACTTTTTTGATTGCTTCAAGTTCCATCTCAAAAACTTCTGGGTCAGCCAAATAGCGAAAGGCGCCCCGGTAGCCAAGCATTGGGTTTTCTTCTTCCGGTTCAAATCCTTTGCCGCCAGTTAAGTTTCGGTACTCGTTAGTTTTAAAATCAGTTGTCCGGTAAACTATCGGTCGTGGAGAGAAATTTTTGCAAAAAGTTGCTAAATTTGAGGACAATTTGTCTACGAACATTTTTTGTTTTCGATCTCTGATTATTTTCTTAGGATGTACACCAATATCGGCCATCATAAACTCGGCTCTTAAAAGACCAACCCCATCAACCTGTCTTTTAGCCGTTTCTTCAGCCAGCTCTGGCGAAGCTAAGTTAACATAAATTTTAGTTGCCGTTCTCACAGGCTGTTTTTTAAGAAAAGCTGAGGTTAATTGAGGTTTGGTAAGGGTAACTTCCCTGCCTTGATAGCCTCCCCGATAAATTTCCCCTTCAGAACCGCTAACCGTGATTATCATTCCTTGACGAAGGCTTTGGGTTGCTTTTTTGGTGCCTACAATACAAGGGACTCCCAGCTCTCGGCTAACAATGGCTGCATGGGAGGTTTGGCCTCCTTTATCAGTCACAATGGCAACGACTTTTTTCATTGCCGGCACAAAATCGGGCGTGGTCATCGAGGTTACTAAAACATCACCTTTTTCTACCTTGCCAATCTCTTTGGCTGACTTGATTATCTTGACTGGCCCTGAGCCGATCCCCGGGCTGGCCGGCAGGCCCTTTAAAATTGGCTGGCGTTTGATCTCTCGAGGCGCTTGATCTTTTGAGGTTTCCGCCTTTACAATGGTGGTTACGGGCCTGGTTTGAAGAATAAAAATTTTGCCTTTTTCAATGGCCCACTCAATGTCTTGGGGAAAAAAATAGTGTTGGTGGATTTTTTTGCCTAATTTGGCCAGTTGGCGAATTTGGGCATTGGTTATTTTTTGTTTCAGGCGAAGGTTTAAAGGAACAGATTGGTGTTTATTGACCTGCCTGACTTTAACCAGCCGAACTGCCTGTTCGTTAATCTTCTTTTTAAGGATTTTAAGTGATTTTCTATCAACTAAATAGTGGTCAGGGGTAACCGAGCCTTGGACAATCAGCTCCCCCAGTCCGTAAATAGCCTCAATCACGATCCTGTTTTTTTGATTGGAAATCGGGTCAAGGGTGAACATCACCCCAGAAGTGTCTGACTGGACCATCTCCTGAACAATAACCGCAATTGCCACCTTAAGATGGGCAAAACCCTGCTCTTCCCGGTAAAAGATGGCTCGAGGTTCAAAAAGAGATGCCCAGCATTGCCGAACCGCGTCCACCAGGCTGGCTTCGCCTTGAACGTTTAAAAAGGTTGCTTGCTGGCCGGCAAAAGAGGCTGTGGGCAGGTCTTCAGCTGTTGCTGAGGAGCGAACCGAAACCAGGGAATGTTTAAACAGCTTGCCTAGTTTTAAATAACTATTGATGATTTCCCTGGCCACTTCTTTGGGGATTTTTCCTTGGCTGATAACTTTTTTAATTCTTTGGGAAACCCCTTGATAGGATTGGGGATCTGAAGAATCAATTTCTTTTAAAAACTTGCTAATCTTGGGTTCAAGTTGGTTTTCTTCCAAGAACTGCTCATAAGCTTGGGCGGTGACCATAAAGCCCGGCGGCACCGGAATGCCAAAGCTTGTCATTTCGCCTAAATTAGCCCCTTTACCACCGACCAGGCCGATATCATCTTTATCTACTTGATCAAACCAAACAATATGGGCAGATTGTTTCATTTTTTGGCCAGTTCTTTTTTAAGGAAAGGAATCCAGGGTTCCCACCCAGGGTCTTCATTGTTTAAGATGGAAAGATAAAAGCTAACCAATCCCCCCAGTTGGACGGTTTCAAATATTTGGCCCAGTTTATTTTTTGATTTCAAGTTGTATTCGGCAACGAAAAAACCTTGCTTTTTAAGTAATTTTTGGGTAATCGGGTATCTGATTTTTACCCTTGAATAAAAAAGGTCAGAGTTGATAAAGTGGTAAAAAAGATCCTTTTTGGCCTTTTTAAGGTTGGAAAAGGCTTCAATTAGGTGGTGGTCCATTTCCGGCAAATCAAAAAATAAAGCCTGGGAGTGGGCATTTTCATTAATTTGGTTTTTGATGGCGTAAGCGGCTCCCTGAAGATGCTCACTGGAGATAAAAATCCCGATTCTGCCCACAAGAGTGGAAGCAATTTTTTTAGCCGGGTTTTCATCTAGGGACGCTTCAGGCAAAAAATCTTGGCTGGCTTTTTCCAGTTCAACGAGAGCATGATTAAATGAATCGTTTTTGAGATGAAGATACCCAAGCCGGGAAAGAATCCCCAAAATCCCTCCAAGGGAATAACCGATGGCCGTTTTGGGATAGCCGGTGTAGTTATCCTTAGGGGCAAAGATAAACCCGGGAATTTTTCCGCCCTTAATTTCCTCAGCCAACTTTCCGCCGGTGGCCATCGCCCAGATCTTAGCTTTTTTCTTTTTAGCATCAGCCAAACAGGAAAGAGTTTCCTCGGTGTTGCCTGAGTAGCTGGCTACAACTACCAAGGAAGTCTCATCAACAAATTCAGGTAATTGATATTCGGTGTTAACGTAAAAAGGGATTTTCAGTTCTTTCTCGCCAAGACTTCGGGCAATCCTGCCCCCTATGGCTGAACCGCCCATGCCGGCAACTACAATGTTTTTGGCGCCTTCACACTCCGAAGGGGTTTTAAGTTTGCTTATCTGATCCCAATTTTGCCTTAACTGCTGCGGAAAAGCCGTGATTGAACCCAAGGAGTTGGATTGGTCAATCTTTTTCATTGCCCCCAAATCATCAAGAATTTTCATTACCATCATTTTACGTAAGAAAAGAAAAGTTGACAAGGGGTGAAAAACAATTATTTATTCTTGAGAAGGTTTGGCGCCTAAGTCAACGATTATTTTTGTAAACTCTTTTTTTCTGAGCAACAAGGCCTTCTGATTGTCAGCTTCAATGTTTAACCTTAAAAGGGGTTGGGTGTTTGAGGCCCTGATATTAACAAAACTGTCATTAAACCAAAGGGTTGCTCCATCAAGCCAATCGATTTTTTCCGCCTTATCCTGATAGATTTTTTCAATTTTTCTCATCAAGCTTTCCTTGTCTTTAATCTCAAAGTTTGTTTCCGGGATGATGGGATACTTATCGAATTCGGAAATAATTTGGGATAAGGGCTTATTTCTTTCAGAGAAAAGTTCCAGACAAACAAGCATGGCGATGAAAGCAGAATCGGCATAATAGTTGTTTCGGAAATAATAGTGGCCTGAATGCTCCCCGGCAAAAAGAGCGTCTTTTTTTCTCATCGCTTCTTTAATTAAAGTATGTCCCACCTTGACTCTAATCCCTTTTCCGCCAAATTTTTTGATAATTTCAGGCACAATCCGGCCAACAATAGCGTTGTAAAGAATTGTTTGACCGGGGTGTTTTTTAAGCAGCGCCTCAGCAATAACGGCGGTGATTATTGTTCCGCTAACAAACCTGGCCTTCTCATCAATAAAATAAATCCGATCGGCATCACCGTCAAAAGCCATCCCAAAATCCGCTTTCTCTGCGAGAACTTTTTTTTTCAAATCAGCCACGTTTTCAGGTTTCAAGGGATTGGGATCATGATGAGGAAAGCTTCCATCAAGTTTAAAATAAAGGGGGATTACCTTTATAGGTAAAAAGGGGGCAAATTTGGGAATCAGGTGTCCAGCCATGGCGTTGCCAGCATCAATCACTACCTTGAAGGGCTTTATCTTTTTTTCTTTAACAAAGCCTAGGCAGTGTTTTATGTAATCATCAACAATGTTTTTGGCAATTCTTTTGCCCTTTTTTTGAGCCGGAGCAATTTTTTTCTTTGAAACAGCCAAATCCCTTAAATCGTAAATTCCGCTTTTTCCGGAGACGGCAATCGCGTTCTTTTTTACCAGCTTAAGACCATTGTACTCGGATGGGTTATGGGAAGCTGAGACAGACATTGCCAGATCAAATTGATATTTCCCAGCCGCAAAATAGGCCATATCGGTGCTAATCAGCCCCAGGTCAATCACATCAGCGCCTTGCTTTAAGATCCCTTCAGCAAGACCGCCCGAAATCTCATCAGCCGAGATTCTCATGTCATGGCCTATGGCCACGATTTTAGGCTTAAACAGCTCAGCTATTGCCTGACCTATCCTGATTGCTCCTTCTTTGTCTAGCTCATCAGGAATCACGGCCCGAACATCGTAGTCTCTAAAGATACCTGAAGAAATTCTCATCAATTAAATTTTAAAGGCCAGCAATTAAAAGGTCAAGCTGGGAGGCAAGGGGTAAGGGGGCTTTGCCTGTTTTTTGCTGGTAGTCAATCAGCAAAAGCATCTGGTGGATTTTTAAAAGCCTGGCCTGGGAAAAGTTTCTGCTTTGGTTAACCAGTCTGCTTTGCTGCCAAGGGTAAAGCCTGGCAAGGCCCTTTTCACCTAAGTCCTGGGCAATGATTAAAAGTCTTATTTGGCGGCAAACCATGTAAAAAACCATTTCCGGGGAGTCTTGTTTGAGGCATTGATGAAAAAGATCAAGAGAGGCCTTTTTATTCTGGGGAGAAAGGGAATCAACAAATTTGAAAATGAGAGGAGAGATCTTAAAATGGGTTGCCTTCGCCTGGGGGGCGAGTTTGTTCAGATCTTTTTTGGTGATTTCTTTTGGCTCCCATAAAATCAAAGGGATTTTTCCTGCCTCCTTTTTCAGGTAATCAAGAATGGCCTCTTTCCGTTTGCTTTTTGGGGAGGTTAAAAGGTTCTCAATAACGACCAGTCGGCTCTGGCCCAAAAGAGAGGTTGACTCAAGCGCCTGTTTTAAATCGCCCAGTTCAAGCTTGGTTCCGTCCAGAAAGATCTTCTCATCAGCGCCTTTTTGCCTGAGCAGGTTAACTTCATTTTCAAGCGCTTTCCGACTGGCAACAATGTTTTCCCCGTGGAGAATAATCATTTTCCTTTCTTTATCTTTCTTTTTTCAATTGGCAAAACAATTTTTCAACAATCCTTCTGTCAACAATTACTCCTCCCCTTCCCCGATGGGGCAGAAGAGCGCCAGAAAAAGTTTTGGGAATGTGAAGAAGTTCATGGATTAAAATTCGGCGCTGATTATCTTTTGAGAGTTGGTCAAATTTTTCTGAAAGCACCTCTAAGCAGTAATGGGGCTTTACTTTCAGGGCTTTTTGCCAGATCCGGGGCAGGCTCCAAATTCTGGCTCTTGCCCGTGATTTTGAGCCATGGCTTTTAAAAACAATTACCCTTTTCGGGTCGATATGGTGAAGTTTCAAAGAGGCAACGATTTTGGCTACCTCTTTTTGGAGACGAGGGTTAATCTGCCAGTCCATTTGTTAATTAGGAAATCTTAAAAATTTCATCACCCTTTTTTACCGGCTGGTCAACTTTCAGCCCAATGGTGTCGCCCTTTTTTGCGGTTTTGACACTTTCGTGCTCAACCTGCATTGATTCAAGTACTTGCTCAAACTCTTGATCACGACCCTTTATTTTAACCTTATCCCCAACCGCAATCGTACCCAAAACATCAATAACGGCAACACTGATTTTGTCATAATAATGGGTGACTCTGCCTACCTTAAAATCCGCCACTGACCCTCACCTCCTCTCTCTTTAGTAGTTTACCATAAAAGTTAAGCTTTTTGATTATTTTCCATCCGGCAATGGCAAATGGCCACTGCTAAAGCATCAGCCGCATGGGTTGGCCTGGGAAGACGCCTTAGCCTTAAAGCTTTTCTCACCTTTGACTGAATTTCTCTTTTTTTTGCCCGGCCGTTGCCGGCTAGGATCATCTTGACCCGCAAAGGCGGATATTCAAAAACTTTAACCTTTTTCCTGGCAGCGGCAAGCTTAATCACCCCCATCGCCTGGCCTACGGCGGAAGCGGACTTGGCGTTAACATTGAAAAAAAGGCTCTCTATCGCCAGAATCTGAGGCTTGTGCTGGCCAAGAAGAGTTAATGTCTGACTGTAAATGGTGTTTAATCTTTTGG
>DATLAM010000059.1:0-6942 GCA_035527435.1 Bathyarchaeia archaeon | reverse complement strand
CGACTTACCAGGATCAGTTGCCCCAAATAAAAAAGACTCCGCTTGTCAGCCAACCCTTGAAAAAAGTTGATTTAGAAAAGTTGCTTAAAGAATTTTTTTAAAAAGCCTTTGCTTGTTTTCACTTTTAGTGGTAAAATCCTTTTAGAGCTGCCCAGAAGGCAGTTTTTTGGTTGAAGGGAGGTGAAAAGTTTTGAAACGAGAAACAATCATTGGGGCAATCGTTGTTGTTCTGGTTATCGCCGGTGCTTACTTTTTTTTCACCCGATATCAGAAGAGGGAAGAAGCCTCTTTGCCAACAGAAAATCTTCCGGTCTCCCAAGAGCTGGAAGAAGGTTTTGAAACCGGTTTGGGGATTGAAGTGCCTGAAGGAGTGGAAAAAACTTCCCTTGAGGATGTGACCGGCGGGGCCGGAAAAGGAATGGCCACCAGGAAATTTGAAGAAAACCTTTTTGAACACACCGTGATGGCCAGCTTACCAGAACCGCAAACAGGCAAATTTTACGAAGGTTGGTTAGTCCGGGAGGGCGACTTTTTCTCTACCGGCAAGATGGAGGAAATGAAAGGCGGTTGGTATCTTTTCTTTTCCGCTGACAAGGATTATTCCGATTATAATCGGGTGGTGGTTACCCTTGAGGAAAAAGACGATCGCCAACCAGAAAAACACATCTTAGAAGGCAGTTTTTAAGTTTTCACTTGGCAAGACTTGGGTTTTAAGGTAAGATGGCATTAGGCCCGTCTTTTGAAGATTTAACCCTTTGAGAAAAGCCGGGCAGGCGAGGGGGGTGAGAGAAAAGTGAAGTTAAAAAAGAAAGATTGGCAGCAGATGGCTCAAGTTTTGATGGTTGGCTCAGCTCTTTCGGTTTTGGCCGCAGGCTGGGGCTTTGTTTATTCTGATATTGTTTTAGCCTCCACCCAATGGCTTTTAGTGGCTGCCGTCTTGGCTGCTTTTGGTCTTTATTCTCGGTTGGAGTCTTAAAGGTAAGGATGGTTGAGTCAATACCAACCCTGGTTTTAGTTCTCATCTTTTCCTTTTTAGGAAGCGTTGCCTCCTTGGTTGGGGGGTTGTTTCTTTTATACAAAGAAAAGTGGACCCAAAAAGCTTCTGGTTATTTAGTCAGTTTTGCGGCCGGGGTTCTTTTATCAGCCGCCTTTTTTGATCTTTTACCTGAGGCTTTGGAACTGTCTAAAAAGGCAGAAGAGGTTTTTTTCTTTACTCTTTCAGGGATGGTTGTTTTTTTCCTGGTTGAGCGGTTTTTGCTTCGGCTTCACCATCATGAACGCTTTCATGATTTGCCGCCGGTCAGTTCTTTGGTGATTGTGGGTGACAGCCTCCATAATTTCATTGACGGGATTATTATTGCGACCACTTTTCTGGTCAGCACCCCGCTGGGAATTGTCTCCTCTCTGGCAATTGTTTCCCATGAGATTCCCCAGGAAGTTGGTGATTTTGGGATCCTGCTTCACGGGGGAATGAAGCGCAAAAAAGTCCTTCTGGTTAATTTGGCAGCGGCCTTAATGACGGTCGTGGGAGCGGTCCTTGCCCTTTTCTTTGCCTCCAAAATCAGATTGATGATGTTGCCCCTGCTTTCTTTTGCGGCCGGCAATTTTATCTACATCGCCGCCTCTGATTTGATCCCCGAGATTCACCATGGCTTGGGGAAACAAAAAAGCTGGTTGCAGACCCTCCTTTTTCTTGTTGGGATTGTTTTTATTTGGCTGATGGTTAACCTTTTGGGTTAGAAGATTTTGCTTTTTTTGTACTCCTGAAAAGTTTTCCCAAACCGGTTTTTAAGTTTCCTCTCTTCAAGCCTGGCCCGATAAAGATTTAAAGGCAAGATAGCAAAAAAAGTGTAAACCAACCCCAAAGTTGAGCCGGTGGCCAGAGAAAGACCCAGAAAGGTTAAGAAAATACCCAGATAAATAGGGTGGGCGGTAATTTGATAAAAACCCTTTGTTTTCAAGGCCTTAACCGAGGGCAAAACCGAAAAGTTGGCAAGACCTAAAGAAAAATAGCCGCCGAACCAAAAGACAAGACCAATGATGGTTATTAATAATCCTGGAAGCTGGCTGAGAAGACCAACTCTGGTTTGGGTCAAATAAATCAACCCCGGTCCACCAAGATAAAAAAGAGGGATTAAAAAGGTAAAGAAAAAATCTTTTAAGCACTTTCTCACTTGCCATCATGGTACCTAAAACGGTATTATCAAAACAAGATGATCTTCGTTAATTTTAAAACCTATCAGGAAGGAACAGGCAGTCAGGCAGTCAAGTTGGCTAAAATCTGCCAGAAGGTAAGCCACCAAACCAGAATAGAGATTGCGGCGGTTGTTCAGGCGGCGGACATTTCCCCCATTACCAAAAAGACCTCTTTGCCGGTTTGGGCCCAGCATGTTGACAGTATTAATTACGGTCCTCACACAGGCCAGATTTTACCGGAGGTAATCTTAACCGCAGGAGCCAGAGGAACTTTATTAAACCATTCAGAAAAAAAACTCCCCCCGGAGGTGATTAAGGAAACAATCAGCCGCTGCCATGATTTGGGTTTAAAGGTTTTGGTTTGCTCAGAGAACCTTGAGGAAGCCCAGGAGATTGTTCAGGCAGGGCCTGACCTGATTGCCTATGAGCCGCCAGAGCTGATCGGCAGCCAAACAGCCTCAGTCTCTTCAGCTAAACAGGAGGTGATTAAAGATTTTACCAGTCAAATTAGCAAGGTGCCTGTTTTAGTTGGCGCCGGAATCCACGCTCAAGAAGATGTTAAAAAAGCCGTTGAACTGGGTGCCGTTGGGATTTTGGTGGCCAGCGATATTGTTTTGGCCGGAAACCCTGAAAAAGAGCTTTTAGACTTAGCCCAAGGATTTAAAAATGAAAAAGTTTAAGATTTGCGTTAGCGGTGGGGAAGAAGGCAAGAATGCCGAGGAAGCCTACCCTCTGGCTCGAAAGATTGGCAAAGAAATTGCCAGGAGAGGCCATATCTTAATCACCGGCGCCACCTCCGGAGTGCCTTTTGAGGCAGCCGAGGCAGCCAAAAAGGAAAAGGGAGCCAACATCGGTTTCTCACCGGCAGGCAGTGAGATTGAGCACCAGAAAAAATATCATCTACCCATGGATCCAAAGGTTTTTGATCACATCATTTATGCCGAGGCCGGCTATACCGGCCGCAATCTTTTAATGGTCAGAAGCAGTGACGCCACAATTATTATTGACGGCCGAATCGGCACCCTTAATGAATTTACCGTTGCCTTTGAGGAGAATGAAATTGTGGGAGTTTTGGAAGGGTCAGGCGGGGTGGCTGATGAAATCAGGCGGATCTTGGAAGTAGCCAAAAAGGGACGAAGAAAAGTCATTTTTGCCAACGACCCTGTTAAATTGGTAGCCAAGGTGATTGCCCGGATTGAAAAGGAAAAGTAATCATGAAACTGCCCACCCTTAAAAAACTGCCAGTTGCCAACCAAAGAGTAATTTTGCGCACCAACTATGATGTGCCCCTGCGGGATGACGGCCGGGTAGCTGATGAGACCAGAATTGAGGAATCCCTGCCAACCATAAATTACCTTCTTTTAAAAAAAGCAAAAATAATCATCATCACCCATCTTGATCGGCCAGGAGGCAAACCAGTCCCGGGCTTAAGCTTAAAGCTGGTAAGGGAAAGACTCAAAATCATGCTTCCCAAGGTTAAAATTTACTTCTCAGGTAAGGTTTTAGGCGAGAAGACAAATCGACTCCAAACCAATTTAAAACCCGGCCAGGTGCTTCTTTTGGAAAATCTTCGTTTTGATCCAGGCGAAGAGGCTAACGATCAAAAATTTGGCCAAGACTTAGCTAGCCTGGCGGACTTTTACATTAATGATGCCTTTGCTAACTCCCACCGTAAGCATGCCTCAATGGTAACCCTGCCTTCCCTTTTGCCCTCGGGCTTGGGTTTTGACTGCCAAAAAGAAGTGGAAACTCTTACCAAGCTTCGCAACCAACCCAAACGGCCGGTGGTGGTTATTCTGGGCGGGGTAAAGGAAAGCAAAATCAAAGCGGCCAGAAAGCTAACCGCCTGGGCGGACTCTATTTTAGTCGGCGGCCAGCTGACTAAATTTAAGGGTTTGCCTAAACTGCTCGGCCATCAAAAAATTATGGGCAGTTTAACCAAAAGCGGTGAAGATATCACCCTTAAAACGGCGGAAAAATTTAAAAAAGTTATTGGTAAAGCCAAAACAATCATTTGGTCGGGACCGCTGGGTGCTTATGAAGAAAAAAAATATGAGCGGGGCACCAAAATGATTGCCAAGGCAATGGCTGAAAGTTCGGCTTTTAAAGTGGTGGGCGGCGGGGATACCGAGGCGGCTCTAACAAAATTTGGGTTGGTGGAAAAGATAGACTATATTTCCTCGGGCGGGGGAGCGATGCTTGAGTTTTTAGCTGAAGGCACCCTGCCGGGAATGGAGGCCTTAAAAGGAGGAAAAAATGATTAAAATGGCGATCAATGGTTTTGGCCGAATTGGCCGGACGGTTTTCAGGGCGGCCAGCCTTTTTTATTCAAGAAAAGTGAAAATCGTGGCGGTGAACACCTCAGGATCAATGGATATTCATGGCTGGGCCCAGCTGCTCTCTTTTGACAGTGTTTATGGAAAGTTTCCAAAAAAGGTTGGGGTGATTCAGAAAAAGAAGGGCAAAGAGATTGGCGCCTTGCTTATTGACAGAAAAAAAATCCCGGTTCTGGCAGAAAAGGAGCCGGTTAAAATCCCCTGGAAGAAATATAAACCCGAGGTGGTCATTGAATCCACGGGTGTTTTCCGAGACCGGAAATCAGCTGCCGGCCACTTAAGAGCCGGGGCTAAAAAAGTGATTATCTCGGCTCCAGCCGGGAAGGTAAAAACTTTGGTTATCGGTGGTAACGAGGATCAATATCAGGAAAGCCTGATTGTCAATATGGCCTCTTGTACCACCAATTGTGTGGTCCCGGTCACCCGAGTCATGTTAGAAAACTTTGGTATTCAAAAAGCCCTGATGAGCACCATCCATGCCTATACCTCCGACCAAGAATTGGTTGACGGTTCTCATAAGGACTTGCGCCGGGCCCGGGCAGCGGCGGTGAACATTGTTCCGACCACCACCGGGGCAGCCGTGGCTACCACCAAAGTTTTTCCTTCTCTGCGGGGAGTTTTTGATGGCACGGCCTATCGGGTGCCAGTGGTTTGCGGCTCAGTGGCTGATTTTAGTTTTTTAACCACCAAAAGAACTACTGCCCAGGAGGTAAATGCCGCCTTCCTAAAAGCTTCTCAAGGAAAATATAAAAAGATTATTGAGACAACCGATAAGCCTTTAGTTTCCACGGACATTATTGGCAACCCCGCTTCGGCGATTATTGATCTTGCCCTTACTCAGGTTATGGATGGTGATTTGGTTAAGGTTGTTGCCTGGTATGATAATGAATGGGCCTATTGCTGCCGCTTAATTGAGATGGCGAACCTGATTGGAAAGTGAAAAAGATGGATAAAAAACAACTGGCTTCTTTTCTTGATTTTGCCAACCACCGCCAAGAGGCAACCCCGGCCCAGATTAGGCTCCTTTGCCAAAAAGTAAAGGAACACGGCTTTCACGGGGCCTTTGTTAACCCTTGTTTTATCTCCCTGGCCAAACAAACCTTAACCCAAAAGGGAGCCGTGGGGACAGTGATCTCTTTTCCTTTAGGCCAAGACAGCCAAGAAGTTAAAATTTTTACCGCCATTGATGCGGTCAGGAAAGGGGCTGATGAGCTGGATGCTTGCCTAAACGTCGGTCTTTTTAAAGCCCGAAAAGAAGATCTGGTTTTGGAGGAAATGAGAGCAATCATCGGGGCCGCCAAAGATATTAAAAAAGCTGTTTTGGTAAAATTTATCATTGAAACAGGCCTTTTGACGGAGATGGAAATTAAAAAAGCCGCCCAACTCGTTTTAAAATCCGGAGCTGATTTTGTTAAAACCAATTCCGGCTATGGCCCCAGGGGAGCGACCTTAAAAGACGTTGAATTGATCAGGCAGGCGGTAGGGAAGAAGATCAAGATCAAGGTGGCCGGCGGGATCCATACTTATGATCAGGCAATCGCCTTTCTTAAAAAAGGGGCTGACAGAGTTGGAACCTCAAAGGCAGTGGAAATTATTAAGAAAGCCAGTTAGAATAAAAAAGAAGAGTTTGAAAGGGGGTGAGAAAGAAAGTGTTTGATATTGGTAAAAAGGATGATTCCAGTCCAGGCGGATCAATCCCGCCCAAACCATCAACGAGTCCAACACCGGCCTCCGGAGGTGTGACCGCATCAGGTCCGAGTGTCAGCCCGCCGCCGAAACCCCCGTTAGGCGGAACACCGACCCTTGGGGGATCAGCCCCAACCAGCGGTCCGGCCAAGCCTCCCTTAGGAGGGCTGCCTTCCAGGCCAACCCCTCCGCCAGCTTTTCCTTCGCCTGTTGGCGGGCCAAAACCGCCAGAGGGCGAGCCAAACCATAAAGAGTTGATGGCTGAACTGAAGGACATTAAGTCAATCTTAGCCAGAATGGTAGCCAAAAGCGGAGGTTAGGATGATGGAGACACGGACCATTTTAGAAAAAGCCCAAAAAGAGGGTTATGCTTTAGGTGCCTTTAATGCCGGTGATTTGGAAATTGTTAAAGGGATTATTCAAGCCGGACTGGGTCAGGCTTCGCCTTTGATCATTGAAACATCCCCCGGAGAAACCAAATTTTTTGGGCCGCGAAACTTTGATTGTGTCATTGAAAATTTCAAAAAAGAAACCGGCTTGCCGATTTTGGCTAATCTTGATCACGCCTTGGGCCTTGAGGAAGCCCAAGAAGGCATCGAAGCCGGGTTTGAACTGATTCACTTTGACGGTTCAGAGCTTCCTTATGAGGAGAATGTCAAAATCACCAAGATGGTGGTTGATCAGGCTCATCAAAAGGGCCTTTTAGTTGAGGGCGAGATAGACA
>DATLAM010000058.1:0-3950 GCA_035527435.1 Bathyarchaeia archaeon | reverse complement strand
GGATGGCCGAAAACCATTGAACAGTCAATAGAGGATGGTTGGTCATTGTTTGTGGTAGAATAACGACAATTATGAATGACGAGGCAGAAAAAGATCTTGTAGCTTCTAAGAAAGATAAGGGAGAAGTTGATCAGCTGCCTTTTGATCAGGCAATGAATAGGTTAATTGAGGTAGGGAGAGAAATTGAAGGTTTGCCGGGAAGAAATGAGGGTTATCGAAAGGCTGCGGAGGCCGTCGCTGAATATTTAGAAATTTGTGCGAACGGAAAGATAGCAGAAGTCAGGTATGAATATAAAACTGAAGAAGGAAAAAAAACTGTAGATCAAAGATTTGGCCCACAAGATCATGCGATGTGGTTAGAGTTAGCCGACCGACTTCACCATCCAGAGCAGTGTTCTCGCCTTGAAGTTAGCTATGCGTGGGAAGCTCTCCATGAGCGATCTTCAAGGTTTGGAAAAACTCATGGGCCAAGGTTTTATCCTGAATTAACTTTCGGCTGGGCCGCTAACTATCTTGTTAGTAAAACTGGTTTTGAAACAGGCGGTCCCAAATTTCACTCTCCTGCGCTTAGAGGGCAAATCCTTTTTCTTCCCTAAACCCTCTCTCCCATTTGGGTTTGATTATCTCCCATCCCTGCTTATTCTTCTCATTGTTCGTCTGATATAAAATCGATTCATTTTGCCAGGCCCTTCTCTATGCGGATCATGCATAGCCCTGCCAGGCTTTGGCCCTTTTCTGCGGCCTCGACCTTGTTCAAAATAACGGTTTCCAAATTCTTTTGACATTTAATAAAGATCCTCTAATTATTTTAGGTTTAAGAATAGCCTTATGGTAAGAAGCAGCTAATGTTTAGGCTTTGATTTAACGAAGGGGATAACGGCTAAAGGCCAACAGAGAGGGGCGACAACAAGAACAACAAGAAACAAACTCCCAGTAATTGGGTTGGCCACCAGTTGACCGGATGATCGATCCAAAGTCCAGAAAGTAATCGCAAGGGCTAGAAAAAGGGTGGCTATGGCGATAAGGGTTCTTTTAATTATTTCAACCATCAAATCTAGTATACCAAGGCAGGTCAAGATCTTTTACCTACGACCAACTCAACCTTCTCAAGGAAAATTTGACAATAAATATTTTCATTCTCAATGGGACGGGTGGGGATAGCCGGTCGTTGTTATTAAGTTAGCCTCAAAATGATATAATTAAAGCGTGAAAGAAGGAACAAGCTCAAGGGCCAAAATCTTTATGCGAAGCGGGCGAGGTAGCAGGGGGGCTGAAGTTGCATTAAAGATGGGGCGACCAATTGTAGGTGGCATTGAAGGAAAAAAGATGGCGGCGGAAGCGACTGTCTGGCGAAACGGAAGAACAAAAAGAGCTGGTGAATGCTTTATTAAAGAGTCTCTCCCTCCATACGACGACCTCTATAGATCACCAGCAGAAATTTTAATTAAATATATAGGACTTAAAGCGGCTGGTGTTCCAGTCGTTCCAACGTTGCGTATCAGCGAAGACCAGATCTTAATGACTGATCTTTCTGACGGAGGAGAAAATTTTATTTATTCTACAGACATGTACATAGACTCAACCGTTAAACAGCGACGCCTTGCCTTTCAGCTTGAGCCAGATAATCCAGAATTGGTTCGGAAAAAAGTGCATGAAGCCGCAGAAAAAGCAGCAAGGGCTCAATATAAGTTGGAACTCGATGCTTATTTTTTAGTCGTTACACCTATGGGAGAAGTCGCTGTTATTGTTGGAGATTTAGGTCTCGGCGTTGCTAAAGTGTACGATAAAGACGTTGAAGTTATGATAAGGGATAATCTTGGGTCGGCAAGCTTATTCTATAAAAAAGCAATGAAAGTGCTTGGAATTAAAGACCCTCCTCCTCTCATAAATCAATCAACTTAAATCCCCTAAAAAACCTGCCTAATATTAAAAAGTCCTATATTTAGGGTTTTTTTAGATGGGAGTGAGCCTGGCTTTTCTTTGTGTGGTGAGCCCGGGAGGGATCGAACCTCCGACACCCTGCTTAAAAGGCAGGTGCTCTACCACTGAGCTACGGGCCCACTAGGCCTATTTTATCATAATTGGTGTTTTTCTAACAAGAAAAAGAGAGTTTGAAAGTCTTAATTTCGGTGAATTTCTTCAAGATGTTCTTTTTGTCTCTCAACCATTTGCTGATCAACAATTTCTCTTACCTGGTTAGCTACAAGGGGCGTGGAGCATTTTAAAAAGACAACCACTCCAAAGTCATCCTCACCTAGGCATAAGCCGCACAGGCGCGACTCTGCCGCTAGATAATAAAACTTTTCTGGACTAGTCATGCTTGAAGATTATACTCAAGAAAGCTAAAAAAGCAAGCTTGAAAACAGCTTGACGGGAAATAGAGCAGAATTTGTGATAGGATATTTTAGGAGAGGAAAAGATGGAAGTTGGCTTAATTTTCATCTTGGTCAGATAAAGACCGGTTAACTGGAAAGGGGGTGAAAGGTTGGGTTTTAATATGAGCGGGACAGAAAGCATCATTCCCATCGTTTTAGGCGGCCTGATTGGCGGCTTATTGCGGGGCCTGATGGGAATTGCTAAAAGTTTAATCACCAAAAAAGAAGAGCAGATTAATTACCAATATTTTTTCATCAGTCTGGCGGTTTCGGGAATTGTTGGTCTGGTTGCCGCCCTGATGCTCCCGGTTGATCTTAAGTTTGCCATTTTGGCAGGTTACGCCGGCTCAGACTTTTTGGAAACTCTTTATAAGATGAAGTTAAAAAGCAAGTTTGAAGAAGAATTAGACAAGGAAACAGAGAAGACAGCTGGCAAGGAGCAAAGCAAGTTCGGCAAGCTGATAAAACAATAAGGGTTTAAACTGAAGCCTTTTTAACCACAATCTTGGTTGTTTTTTCTCTTCTGGCAAAGGGTTTTAGTCTGGCCATTAACTTCTTGGTCAACCTTTTTTCATCATAGGCATTTCCCAGCCTGATAATATCAAAAGAAAAAGCCTTCTCGGCCTCACCTGACTGGTGAACAATTTTTTCCAGTTGACCTCTCCCAGGCTCGCCCTGTTGAGGACATCGTGTTTCTGACTGGCTAATAATCAGGAGCTGATTTTTGCCGGACTTGATCTTTTTAATCTTCCCCGCTTCGGCCATCAAGATAATCTGGTTCTTGATCTTGTTAAGCTTTTCGTCTGCCTTTTCCCTTTGATTCTGCCAAGAGAGATACTCTGAAGCTAAATCCTGAAGCTTACCGGCCATAAGACTAATATAACATAAATTTAAACAAGCTGCTACTTGTTTAAAAGCCGAAATTTTGGTATCCTTAAGGAAGCTCTTCATTACTCCCTAGCAGGATTGAGGATAAAAAGGTTAGTCATTATGAAAGCCAAGAAAACATTTAAAGTCGGGGATAAAATCGTTGACTTTGGCCAAGTTTGTCTTATCTTTAAGGCCAAAGAAAGAAAGAACCTAGAAGGCAAAGAGGAAAAGGTTATTTTTTTCCGCCCCTATTTCAAAAATGAGTCCGACCGAACGCTACTCTGTTCAATTCCCCTTAAAAACATTAAAAAAACCAAGATCAGAAAGCCCATTTCCAAAAAACAACTGGCTAAATTGTTAAAATCCCTTTCCCAGAAAACAAAAGAAGAAAAACCTATTAATCTTCTTCGCTTCAAGGAGGTTTTAAGCTTAAACGAGGCTCAAAAAACCGCCGAGGTTTTAAGAACCCTCTGGGCTATTAAGATGGATGAAACAACCACTTTTACCAAGAGCCGAAAAGACATTTTTACCAAGGCAATGAGGCGCCTGGTGGAGGAAGTTGCCTTTGTCAGTAATCTCCCCCTAAAGAAGGCAGAAGAAAAAATCGAAAGAGCCCTTGAAAAGGGCAAAAAGTGAAAGAAAAGGATTGTGATATACTTGGCTTATGCTTATCTTGGGAATTGATCCAGGGACAGCAGAAACCGG
>DATLAM010000057.1:0-8224 GCA_035527435.1 Bathyarchaeia archaeon | reverse complement strand
TCGCGGCGCTGATGATGATCAAACTTGCCCTGGCCAACATCAACATAGGCTACCTCAGGGATTGAATCAACCTTAATCCTCTGCCATAACTTGCCAATCGGCACGAAGGCAACCCCGGCATCAGAAAAGCCCGGTCCAAATTTTTTTAAAAGCCAAACTGCCCCAAGGGCATCTAAGTCCGGACTTAAGTGGGTAACAATTGTTTTGGCCAAAAAGACTCACTCCCCTCTAGACCTAACTCGTTTTTCTGGCCCACCCGGTCAAGACCTAGTTTAACTTTTTTTATTGGTGAAAACAAGAAGCAATTAATCGCCCCGGTAGAGATTATTAGCAACCTATGATAAAATTTTGGTATGGAAAAAATAACTAAAGTTTCGGTAGCGGCCTTCATTTATCATCAAGACAAGGTTCTCATTGTCCGTAGATCAAAAAAAGAAAAATTTCTTCCTGGAACCTATGAAATGCCCGGAGGGAAGCTTGATTTCGGGGAAAATCCTTTGGCCGGCGTTGTTAGGGAAACCAAAGAAGAGGCTGGCTTAAAAGTAACGGCTATCACCCCCTATCATCTTTTCTCTTACACCACTAAAAACAACACCCTTTATACCGTCGAGATTGATTTCTTGTGCAGGCCAGACAGCCCTCCTGGGGAAATTGTTTTAAGCGATGCCCATGACAAGTTTTTATGGGTTACCAGAGAAGAATTAGGAAAAATCAACCTCACCTCCTTAATGAGAAGGGCGATCCTTAAAGGCTTTAAGGCCATCCCTAATTACAAAGATCTTCTTCCAAGTTAGTTATTTAAAATTTTTAAAATGGCTGAGGCCAACTTTCTGGGGTCATGACGGAGCCAACGGCCGGCGGTGATAAAGGAGCGCTTGACCAGTTCAACTCCCAATTCGGCACATTCTTTACTGTCCACCTCCACCGGATAAGCCCTCCATTTTTTATACCAGGCAACAACTTTTTTGGGAGCTTTAAACTTCCGGTTAACCAAAACCACCAACAGCTTTTCTCCAGCCGGACCTAGATAGCCTTTGATCTCGCGGATAAAATCCGAGGCACGGAAGTCATCCGTCTCGCCGTGTTTAGTCATCAAATTGCAAACAAAAATTAACTTTCCTTTTGACTGGGCAATCGCCCGGGTGACCCCAGAAACCAAAAGGTTGGGAACAACGCTGGTGTAGAGATCACCAGGACCCAAAACAATCAGATCCGCCTCCCCAATTGCCTTTCTTGCTTTTTGATAAATCGGCACTTTTGGATCCAGATAAACCTTAGCCAGCGGCACGCCAGGCCGAACCTTGCGAATATCAATATCCTTCTCTCCTTTGATGATTGTCCCGTCTTTGAGTCGGGCATAAAGGTTTGACGAAGAAAGAGAAACCGGATAGACTCGCCCTTCAACATTTAAGATTTTACCTGCTTCTTTAATGGCCAAATCGGGACGGCCGGTAAGATCAGTCAGGGCCGCGAGGAAAAGATTGCCAAAGGAGTGGCCTCTTAACCCTTCACCGTTATTAAAGCGATAATCAAAAAGCTGGCGCAGAGTCGCCGTTTTTAAAGGAAGATTGGAAAGGGCTAAAAGGGCCTGGCGGGCATCACCAGGGGGTAAAATCCCAAACTCGTCCCGAAGAATACCGGTGGAGCCGCCGGAATCAGTCACCGGCACGATGGCGAATAAATCAACCGGGTATTTTTTAAGACCCGTTAAGACGTTGTAGGTTCCTGTCCCCCCGCCAATAACCACAATTTTGGGCCGTCGACTCACTAGGAAAGTATTATAGCAGAGGAAGCGAAAGAAAGCTTTTAATTAATAAGCTTGAGCAAAATACCAACGGTGGCTCGCGGCCTTGCCACAATAAAGACACTTCCCTTTTTCTGTTCTCGCATCCAAAGGTAAAAGTCGAGTCGTCGCTTTTGTCTCTTCTTTAATTTTCGCCTCACACTTCGCGTCCTCACACCAAAAGGCTCTAATAAAGCCTCTTTTGGTTTTCATCGTTTTCTTAAACTCACTATAATCATTAACCTTATGGGTGTTTTCTCTCAAGAATCTCTCTGACCTTTTGAAAAGATCTTTTTGCATCTTCCCAAGCATTTCTTCAACTTTCTCGGCTACTGTCTCTAAAGAGGTCATTTCGTTTAATTTTCCATTTCCGTCTCTTCTACTAATCGTTATTTTTTTATCCTTTACCTCTTTTGGCCCAATTGGGAGAGCTAAGGGAATTCCTTTTATTTCGCTTTCATTCGCCATCCAACCAAATGTTTTTTTTGAAGTTTCCAAAATCTCAACGACTCCATCAAATTCGCTTTTCTGCCTTTCAATTTTCTCTTTAACTTTTCGGGAAAATTCTAAAACTTTTTTATCGTCTTTTCCTAGCACAGGAATAATTACTACTTTTACCGGCGCTAATTTAGGCGGAAGAATCAAACCATCATCATCTCCATGAGCCATAATTAAGGCGCCGATAGATCTTGTTGATAATCCCCAGGAAGTCTGCCAAACATATTCAAGTTTTCCTCTTTTATCCTGAAACCTAAGATTAAATGGCTCAGCAAAGTTTTGCCCTAAATCATGAGAAGTTGCTCCTTGAAGAACCTTTCCGTCTGGCATTAATGCCTCATAGGCATAAGTTTCCTCTGCGCCTGGAAATTTCTCAGCGTTGGATTTCTGGCCAAAATATCCTGGTAAAGCAAACCAATCGTGAAAGAGTTTAATATACATTTGTAGCGCTCGCTGGGTTTCTTGTCGAGCTTCTTTATGGGTGGCGTGACAAGTATGACCTTCTTGCCAGAGAAACTCTGTTGTCCGTAAGAAAAGATAGGTTCGCTTTTCCCAACGAACCGCATTACTCCATTGATTAATCAACAGGGGTAGGTCTCTCCAAGATTTAATCCACTTGGCAAACATGGCATGCATTACTGTTTCCGATGTTGGGCGGATAACCAATGGCTCTTTAAGCTTTTTCCCCCCACCGTGGGTAACAATAGCTAGTTCTGGTGAGAAACCCTTAATATGTGCTTTTTCCTTTTCTAAAAATGAATAGGGGATAAAAAGAGGAAAGTAGGCATTCTTCACTCCTGCCGCCTTAATCATCCCGTCCAAAGCTTTTTGAATATTCTCCCAAAGGGCATAACCATACGGCCGAATCACCATGCAACCCCTAACTGGTGCATAATCAGCCAGCTCGGCCTTGAGAATCACATCGGTATACCACCGAGAAAAGTCTTTGCTTTTTTTCGTGATCTCTTTTTTTTCGAATTTTTCTGCCATTTTTAATGAAGCTCTCCGCTCCCCTTACTTTACCATTTTTCTCTTCAAGGGGCAATCATTTAAAGGGTAATTGTTTAGAACGGAAAAATTAAGCGCAAACGGGAAAGAAGACCAGTGGAAGTTAAAACCCGGGCCAGATCATTGATGGTTACCAAAAGCAAAAAAAGCAAAAGGATGATCATCCCAATGGCATGGGTCCAGCGCTCAAAACTTGCCTTCGGCCGCCTGCCGGTAACCGCCTCAATCCCGATAAATAAAAGCCGGCCCCCGTCTAAAGCCGGGAAAGGCAAGATGTTGATAACCATTAAATTGATGGAAAGCATCCCCATGAATTGAAGGACCATCAAGGGCCCGCTTCGGGCAACATTGCCGGTTAACTGCAAAATCCCCACTGGACCGGCGACCTCCTCGGAAACAGCCCCGGTGGTCACCAGTCGGTAAAAAATTCCTCCCAGGCCTCCGAGTACCAGAGTGGCCCAGCCAAAAGCTTCCTTAACCCCTTCAACGGCTCCCCGAAAAGGCATCTGCCAAAGGGGATAATGAACCATCTTGAGGTTAGAAACAACCACCCCTAAAGCCCCTTCACCCTCGGGAGGATTTTGCCTGGGGGCAAGAGTAAAAACCAGCTCCTCACCCTCCCGGTTTACCTGAAGGTCAATCTCCTCCCCCTGATGTTGATTAACAATCTCCACAAACCTGCCTACCTGGCTAACTGACTGGTTTTCAACCCCAACCACTACATCCTCCTCTTTTAAGCCCACCGCCTCAGCCGGAGACCCAGGAGCCACTCCCAAAACCATAATCTGATTGCTTTGGGTGGGAATACCCACAACTGAATAAACCAAGGAAAAAACAACCACCGCCAAAAGGAAATTGGCTAAAACCCCAGCCACAATCACGGCTGATCGGGCTTTTTTTGACTTGGCCCAAAAAGCATTCTCTTTTTTTTCCCTTTTCTGGGGGCCTTCTTCCCCATAAAGCCTGACAAACCCACCCAGCGGCAAAAGATTAAGAGAATAAACGGTCTGGTTAATCTTCTTGCTCCAAAGCCGGGGCGGATAACCAACTCCAAATTCTTCAATCCGAATGCCCATTCTTCTGGCCACCAAAAAATGACCCAGCTCGTGGGCGATAATTAAGACCGATAAGATAAAGAGAAAAACGATCAGGGTCAGCACCATTTTAGGTTGTTAAAAGTTCCTTTTCCTTGTTTTTCCCGATCTGGTCAATTTTTTCCATAAACTCGTCGGCAAGCTCCTGAAGCTTTTCCTCCAAGCGAAACTTCTCATCCTCTGAGAGTTGACTGTTTTCAAACAAACTCTTAATCTCCGCCCGCACCTCCTGGCGAATCTGGCGCAGGGTCACCCGGCCGGCCTCAATCTTTTGGTTTAAAAGTTTGACAAACTCTTCCCGGCGTTCACCAGTTAAAGGAGGAATATCCAAACGGATCAGCTGGCCGTCAATCCGGGGAGAAATTCCCAAATCTCTATCCTGGGAGAGTGATTTTTCAATCTGTTTGATCACCGATTGGTCAAAAGGGGTCACCACCAGCTGGTTGGCCTCAGAAGTGGTAATGGTGGCCAATTCCACCAGGGGCATCCGGGTCTCGTAGGCCTCAACCATAATCCTGGCCACTAAATCAGGGGTCGCCCGGCCGGTTTTTAAGGTGCCGATTTCACCAACCAAGAACTCAATCGCTTGGGCCATTTTTTTTCTGGTGGCTTCTAAATCAATCATTTTCTTAAAGCCAACCTGGTAAACTCTTTAACCTTAATGTTTTCCCCGGTCTTGGCAGTCAACTGGTTAACCAAATCCTTAACCTTTCTTTTTTCATCCCGAATCCAGGGCTGGGCAAGCAGGCTTTTGGTATCTTTCGGATTGGTAGCCGTCACCTGCATGGCCAACTCGTAAGCTAAGTCTTTAAATTCCTTGGTCCGGGCCACAAAATCAGTTTCTGAAGTTAAGATCACCAGGGAGGCAACCGTCTTGTCATGATGGGTATAAGCGCTGATTGTCCCTTGGCTTGTTTCCCGACCAACCCTTTTGGCAGCGGCCTTAATTCCCTTTTTTGCCAACCATGCCTCAGCCGCCTTGAGATTACCCTTGGTCTCTTTTAAAGCCCGACGGCAATCCATCACCCCGGCCCCGGTTTTTTCTCTTAGCTTTTTAATCTGATCGATGGTCACTTCAGCCACGAATAGCTCCTTATCTTTTTTACCAAAAAACTTACTTTTCGGCCTCTTTTTCTTGAATTTTTCCTTTCCCCTTCCCCTTCTTTTCCCAAGCCAGCCGGCCTTCTTTGGCAGCCTGGCCAATCGTCTCCACCACCAGTTTAACCGCTCCGATGGCATCATCATTAACAGGGATAATAAGATCAATAAGGTCCGGATCGGCGTTGGAGTCAACCAGCGCCACGACGGCGATCTCTTTTTGTTTGGCCTCCCGAACCGCGGTTTCTTCTTTTTTGGTATCAACCACAAAAATCGCCTCCGGCAGCCCTTTGAGGCTCACCAAGCCCCCCAAAAAACGCTCCAAACGGGCAATCTTCCGATCAATTAAAAGATTTTCCTTTTTGGTAAACTCTTTGTACTCTTCCTTTTTCCGCTTCTCTTTCATCTCCTCAAGCTTGTCAAGGCTTTTTTTGATCTGCTCCCAGTTGGTAATCGTCCCCCCCAGCCAACGCTCACAAACATAAGGCATGCCCGCTTTTTGGGCTTCCTCCTTAACAATCTCGGCAGCCTGTCGCTTGGTGCCCACAAAAACGACTAATCCGCCCTGGGCGGTGACCTTTCTAATATAAGCGGCTGCCTTTTCCAGGCCTTCTTTGGTTTTAGCCAAATCAAAAATATGAACCCCGCCCCTAACCCCGAAAAGGTAGGGCTTCATCTTGGGATTCCAACGCTTGGCCTGGTGGCCAAAATGGGCCCCGGCCTCCAGTAAATCTTTCAGCGTTACTTTCGTTGCCATGAAATTTGCCTTTCTTTTGCCGCCATCTGTCAGAAGCTAATCAGAAAAGCATTAACAGATGTGTGTATTTTGCCTTATTTTACAAGATTGCCGAAAATTAAGCAACTACGGCTTTAATTGAGCCAGCTTTGAAGCCGCATAGTCTTTCACTTCATTGGCCTCATCGTGTTGGCTTGTCCACTCCAGTAATTCGACCCTCGCGCTTTCCGAAACCAATGGCCAACTACCAATAAAGGCTACCAGAGACCTCCTTACATCAGTGATTGGATGGAATCGGCTGACCACCCAACACAAACGAGTCCTGGCCTCCAACAATCCTTCACCTTCTAAACTGTCCAAACAGGCAATTCCCCTTAGGCATTGGCCTTCTTCGCTCTTTGTCTTGCCAAAGCTGGTTAGTAGCGAACCAATTTGTAAAAGGCTGTATTCTTTTTCTCCCTCTTCCTGGGGAATCCGAGCCTTAAGCTGGGGATATTCCTGAGCCAAAAGTCTGGCCTGGTTGGCAATGATTGTTTCCCGCATGCTTAAAGATGCCTCTTGGCGAATTTTTTCATCATCCCTGAGCCTTTTGACTGGTTCAGACACAGCCTTTTTTGGCCCTTCTCTCCGGAACCGGCTGCCAACACCGGCTATTCTTTCTTTCAAACTAACCATTTTTTCACCTCCCTCTGGGCCTACGACCCAACGGGCCGGAGGCCTCTATACTTTAAAAGCTGCCTCAGGGCAGCTTCTTAATCTTTTATACCACAAACCCGCCAACTTTTCAAGCCAAAATCACAAGGAGTCTACTCAATCTCAGTTACATCCTGGATTTCCAAAAAATATGTTTCTTCTTCCCCTCTAACTACTCCAAATTTTACTCTTCCTGTGATTATTAATTCTTTTCCATCGTATTGTCTAGCCGGTGCAAAATTAAAAGGAAGCAAAGACCAAATTGCGGAGGCTTCTTTGACTATCAAAATCGATTCACTCTCCCCAATCTTTTCTTCGTAAAACCTATATGAATCAATCGTCCTTTCTGCAAATGTTATTTCCAGCCCGATTCCAGGAAGCAAAAGCGTCTCTCTCCCCAAGTGCTCTGGGAATCCCCTGGTTTGAACCACTTTGCCTTCTAATTGTTCTAAATTATCATTTAACTTACTGATCTTAAGGAAGGATGGCGGCTCCTCTGTTTCATGCGCTTTACACCCAGTCGCCTTTGCAACTACGGTTACCGCGGCAAATTTTCCAGCCCACACTAAAGCCTCTCGTCGCGATATTGCCATGTCTATCTCCCTTTTAATTATACTCAACCTATAGAATAGAATCAAATGCTTCGGTTCCAATCCTAACACCTGAGGTGCTATAGTTAGGGCACCCTTGGTATTTACTTAATCTAAATACCCACGGGCATTCAGCTTTTCTCGTAAATAAACCACCCCGCCCTCTCTTAGCTCTTCTAACGAAAGCTCCTGTTTTGCCCACTCGGCTTTTCTCCATTGAGGAAAATAGGCAACCATATTTTCTAATCTCGGTCTAAACGGCGCTGTTATCACCCTGCCCATACCTAAGGCTCTCGCTTCACCAACATATTTTCCGCTCAACTCAACCACCTTTTTCCAAATTTGATCTTTGGGCATTTCTTTTACTTCTTGCAAATAAACAGGATAAGTAATTAAGCCCAGCTTCTGATCATCCTCCACGCCCTGGAAGTCATCAAAAATGCCACCTGAAACATAAAGTTTATGGAGAGCCTTTAACCAATATTCGTACGGATCATCCGGGACCCTGTCGTCCATCAGCCAGCCATAGCGCTCCAAAAAAGTTTTTTGGCCCGCGCCAGGGTCATAGAAGCGAGAAAATTTATCTGTACCATAAAGGGCGGCCGCGCAAGCAACGATAAAGATAGCATTGTCATGTTCTCTCCGGACAACACACTCTTCTTCCTCGTATTCGCCAATTGGGTGCTCATTCTTCAATACCAAATCCCATAAATCTCCTTCGAAT
>DATLAM010000056.1:0-5406 GCA_035527435.1 Bathyarchaeia archaeon | reverse complement strand
GCATTGTGGATAAATAAGAAGGCCTCCTTTAGTTTAAAGGTAATGTCGTTGAGAGATAATAGCCGTCCTTAAACAAAGCTTAAAAGAGCGCAACCGCTATTATCCTCCCCAGAGAAGAGATGGTTTTTACCACTTGACAAGCTAGTTTTCCCTGGCTACTATTGAATAGACTGAGTATAATATCTCTTACACTCAGTTCAGTTTGAACAAGGAGAAAAGGGGACAAATTTAAAAAAATTTAATTACTACCCTATCAACGAAGATGTCTAAAAAAATTATCCTACCCAACTTTGACGACTTCCTACTTTGCTTAAAGACCAATAATTATTCTGAGGAAACAATTTATAACTATGAGCGGGATTTGAGCGTCTTTAATGATTTTTTACTCCAGGACTCCCCTACCTTGTTTAAAAAGATCACTAAAAAAACAATTGAAAATTATAAAGCTTATTTGATTTCCCGCGATCGCCAGCTTGCTTCGGGAAGAAAATCAGAAGAAAAACTGGCTGCCAGAAGCATTAATCGCAATCTTTCAGTTCTTAGATCATACTTGCGTTATTTGATTGACATGGATTTCCAGACGCCGATTGCCCCGGAAGCGATTAAGCTGATAAAAACTGAAAGAAAACATCCCCGGGTAGCTGAGCTTGAGGACTTGGTCCGCCTAATTGAAGCGCCCAGTTCTTTGGAAACAAACAAAAAGGTGGCTTTAAGAAACAGGGCGATTTTGGAGGTTTTATTTTCAACCGGAATGAGAATTGGTGAATTGGTTAGACTTAATCGTCATCAGATTGATAAAACCGGCAGAATTTTCGTTATGGGAAAAGGAAAGAAGGAAAGGTTCGTTTATCTCACCCCGAGAGCTAAGAATCATTTGGAGAGGTATTTATTAATCAGAGATGATAACTCACCCGCTCTTTTCATTCCTTATAGTGGTGCCAATGTAAACTCCGCCAAAAGAAGAATTTCGATCAACTATATTCAGGCTAAAACTAAAGAATATCGAGAGAAATTAAAAATCAATGTTCCCACATCAGCCCACTCGCTTCGCCATGGTTTTGCCACTTATTTGGCCGAACAGGGAGCTAGTCCAGCGGCAATCCAAATTCTTCTCGGTCATGAGTCGCTGGAGACAACTACTCGCTATGTCCATGCTTCAGACCGATTTGCTGAAGAGACCCACCGAAAACATCACCCCTTAAAGGATTTAAAATGACCAAAAAGAATTCCGATAAAATAATGAAGATTTTAAATGAGACGGTTTTTCCTTGCTCAAGAGGGGTCTATTTGTTTTCAGAAAGGCCATCTTTTGAAGGAGTCCATGCTTACTTTTGTGCCAGAGAAATATTTGAGCTTTTAGAAAACAGAAGCCTGATTTTTAAAAAAGAAAGGCGGCCAAGTTTTGAAAAGCATCAAGAAGGGGTAAAAATTGTTAAAAATTGGGCTGAATCAAAGAGCTTAGAAAATAAAACAGAAGTAGACGTTTCAGTTGGCGTTGCCGATGTTCTGGTTTATGCTGATGATGTGGGGATTTTTGAGATTGGCAGCACCAGGCCAACAAAAATGATTTTGCTTCTTAAATTTATTGCTAGATTGGATAGTCCTTTTACTGTCCATTTTTGGCCCTACGGAACAACGGCTGCTTTTGTCTTTAGAAATTGGCGTTGAGACACCATCTTTTCTTAAAAAAGACGAAAAAGATCAAATATTTTGCCCTGTTAATGAAGAGATCATCATCTTTTTCTCCGATAGGCCTTAGAAAGGCTCTCATGGCCTCTCTAGGTTTAAAAATAAGGGTTTTCAAGGCTTAAAACTGCCTTTAAGATCATCCCCCCTCTTTTTTTTAAAAAAATCGATGGTTTTTTAAAAATATTTCAATAATCTTGTTGTTTTTAAGAAAGATTAATTTTTTTAATTAAGAAGAACTTAAAAGAAAGTTAGCTGATTTTTTAGTTTTTCTTTATGTCGCACAATATTGACAGCGGTCTCTTTTTAAGGTAAGCTGGACTTAACTTAATTGATCAAAGAATGAAAAAAACAAAAAGAAATGAGCTGGACCGATTAATTGAAGAGTTTTTGGAGTATTTGGAAATAGAACGCCAGTGCTCTCCCCTAACGATTAGAAATTACCGCCATTATCTAGGCCGTTTTTCGGGTTGGTTAAAAAGATATTCTCCTAAGGCTAAGCCAAGCTCAATAGATCTGGGAATAATTAAAAAATATAGGGTATTTTTAGCCCGATTTATAGCCCCAAACGGGGATCCCCTTGCGCGTAGCACTCAAAGCTATCATGTGATAGCCTTGCGGGCTTTCCTGCGCTGGCTGGTTAAGCATGACTACCAGGTCCTCTCCCCAGAGAAGGTTGACCTGCCCAAGAGCCAATCAAGGTCTTTAAAATTTTTATCTACCGAGCAGGTTGAGCGGTTTTTAAGCCAGCCGCGGATTTCCACTGACCTTGGTCTTCGGGACAAGGCGATTTTAGAGGTTTTATTCTCCACCGGACTTCGAGTTAGCGAATTGGTGAAGCTTAATCGCGATCAAATTGCCCTTAAGCGGCGGGAATTTGGGGTAATCGGCAAAGGCGGCCGGGCCCGGGTGGTGTTTTTGTCTGAAAGGGCGGTCAAATGGCTGGAGAGATATCTTAAAAGCCGAGAAGATTCCTGGAAACCCTTATTTATTCACTTTAGAGGCAAAAAGGATCAGGAAAAAGAAGGCGAGAAGATGAGATTAACATCCAGATCAGTCCAAAGGATTGTGGGTAAATACTCTAAGAAAGCCAAGTTGCCGGTAAAGGCCACTCCCCACGTGATTCGCCATTCGTTTGCCACTGATCTTTTGATTGCCGGGGCTGATTTGAGGGCTGTTCAGGAGATGCTGGGTCATAAAAACATCTCTACCACCCAGATTTATACTCATGTCACTAACCGCCAGCTTCGCTCGATTCATGAGGCGTTTCATGGGAAGGGGAAGTAGCTTCTTTTCTTCGTTGCCAGGCAAGGTAAATGACAGCCGCTCGAGTAGCTTTTGTACTTTTCCCAGTGCCTTTCCCAGTGTTTGGTAACCCAAGCTTTCTATAAATAGTCCCAAGGCTGTTTTTGACTGTTGACGGTTTAATTTGTAGCTTGGCGCTTATTTCTATTATAGTTTCTCTAAGAGAGGGAAGATTGGGGTTGGCAAGCTGGCCTAGGAACTCTAATTGGCGTTCAGTTAAGGATTTGCATCTTTCTGATTCTTCCTTTGAAACAAGTTCCAAGGGTTCAAGTATTGTCAGCTCCTCAATGGCTTTGACAACCGCTTCTCTTCTTGAACAAACACCAAGGCGCCTGAAAATCCCCGAAGAAGCTACTCTTTGATAGAAATGGCTTTTGATTGTGCGTGGCGAACAATGGAGCTTATCCGCGATTTCTTGATTGGTAAGGCCTAAAGCTACCAGTCTTAAAATTTTCAATTGACGGTCTGTAAGAACAGGCTTTCCTATTTCCTTTAAACCAAAATTTTCTGGTTTTTCCGCTTTTGCTGGTCTGCTTTCAGGGTTTATCATTGGTAATAAAAAAACCCAAGCTCGGCTTAGGCATTGGCTCTATTTTAATATAGTTGCCGGCTGTTTTCAAGAAAATGAGTTATAATAGGATCCAAATGGAAAAAGCTAAATATTTTAAAGCTAAAACCGGCCCGGTAGCCCTGCCTGCCTATTTTCCGGATGCGACCCGGGCGGTTTTAAAGACTTTGGATTCAGTGGATATTAAAAACACCAAAACGCCAGGGGTGCTGGTCAATACTTATCATCTTTACCGAGAGCTTGGTCGGAAAGTGGTTGAAAGCCATGGGGATATTCGCCAGTTTATGGCTTGGGACGGGGCCGTTATTTCTGATTCCGGCGGGTTTCAGATTTTAACTTTAGCCAAAACCGCTTCTAAGAAGGGCTCAGTTTCAGATAAAGGAGTCATCTTCCGTCCGGGAAGGGCTAAAAAAATTCTTTTTACGCCGGAAAAATCAATTCAGTTTCAGATGGTTTTAAAACCTGACATGGTCGTGGTTTTGGATGATTTTACCCAGCCCCGGGCAGATTTTAAGACGGCTAAAGAAACGGTTGACCGGTCTGTTCTTTGGGCCAAGCGGGCCAAAAAGGAATTTTTGAAAATTTGTCAAAAAGAAAAGCTAAGCGAAAAGGATCAGCCGGCGATCATGGCGGTGGTTCAGGGAGGAGATTTTCTTGACTTAAGGGCCGAGTGTGCCCAAAGGCTGGCGGAAATTGGTTTTGACGGTTTCGGTTACGGCGGCTGGCCTTTAACACCTGAAGGAGAGTTTAATTACGAAGTGGCCGAATGTATTATTAAGAATTCCCCCAAAGATTCCTTTTTCTTTGGTTTGGGCATAGGCAAGCCCGAGGAGATTGTTGGCTGTGTTGATATTGGTTTTAACATGTTTGACTGTGTTCTACCGACTCGGGATGCCCGCCATAAAAGGCTTTATGTTTACCAAGCCAGCTCAATTGAAAAAATTAATCTCCGAAAATCTAAATTTTATTCCTTTTTTACACCCGACAAGGAAAGATACTATCATGACAGCCAGCCGGTCAGCAAAGCCTGTGACTGTTTGCTTTGTACCAAGTATAGCCGGGCTTATCTGGCCCACCTTTTCCGGATTGAGGATTCAACGGCGATGAGACTAGCCACCATCCACAATCTTCGTTTTTATTCGCTTTTAATGGAAAAAGTGCGGAAAGAAGTTAGCCGGTAGGCTTATTTTTCCAAAGTAGGCTTATTTTTCCAAACAGGTCATCGCCGCGACTGAGTCGCCTTTTTTACTAAACCGCATCAGGATAACGCCTTGGGTGGCCCGGCCGAGTCGGGGGATGTTTTTAAGGGGCAGCTTGATCACCTGGGCTCTTTTGCTGGTCAGCATGACTTCTTTGACTTTTTGGGTAACCAGCCGGGAAACAACGATTTTACCGGTTTTTTTGGTTACCTCGGCCGCCTTGACCCCGATGCCGCCCCGCTTTTGCAAAGGATATTTCTTAATTGGTGTTCTTTTGCCCAAGCCGTTTTCCATGACCACCAAAATGTCGCGGAAAAATTTTTTTCTCCGGTCAGCCGGCTTTTGGGATTTAGCCGCAAAAATTTCCATTCCGACCACAAAGTCGCCAGCTTTGAGCCTGATTCCCCTCACCCCCATGGTGTCCCGGCCCATGGGCCGGGCGTTGTTTTCATCAAAGTGGATTGATTTGCCAAAATTGGTAACCAGGAGAATGTGGTTTTTTCCGGTGGTTGGTTTTACCCAGCAGAGCTCATCACCTCTTTTAAGCTTGATGGCAATCAGGCCTGATGAGCGGATATTGGCAAAACTTTTCAGGGTTGTTTTTTTTACTGCCCCTTTCTTAGTGGCCATGAAAAGATATTGGAACTG
>DATLAM010000055.1:0-11638 GCA_035527435.1 Bathyarchaeia archaeon | reverse complement strand
AGGCTCTTTTTCAGGAATCCCGGAAGTTTTTGCCCGGTAACCTTGACGGTTACACCTGAAAGATTTGTAATAGGCAAAAGAATTGATACCCAAGAAAAGCTGATACCAAGTTGTGACTATGGTGAGTTAGGGATGAGGACGCCAGGATTAAAAATAATGAATCGAGAAGATTTTCTGGATTGTCTTCGAGGGAGAAGAAGTCGTGCTAGGACCCAAACTTTGATGAGAATAGATAAAGGCCGGTTTCGAGAAGTGCCGCTTTATTCCAGGCCGGTTTACAAGGCGGATCCGATTATTCTTCCGGGATGGGAGCCAAGGACGCTGGTTGAACCTGATTGGTCACTTGGCCAGGTAAGAGCCTTTTCCCAAGAAGTCCTTTTGGCGATTATTAACGAATTGGACCCGGCCAGCCCCTCTGTGAACAGGCAAGACTCTTCTTGTCCTGCCACCGTCAAATTAGAGCCACAACTGGAGCCAGCAAGAGAGATCGCTGACTTAATAGTTAAGCATCTTCAAACCTAATTTTTACCCTTCTCGTTTTAAGTTTGCCCTGGTTTATTTTTTTCCATAGACAACGCAGAGGTTGTCCTTGATCACCGGGTGGTTATAGGCGGCTTTAAAAAGCTTTTTGGGATATTTTAGGTCCCTGCCTTCATCTGGTTCGTTGATATAAATTTGATCTTTCTTGAGGCCGGTAATAATGACCAGGTGGCCTTCATAGGGCTTATTTTTGATCTTGTTGAGAGTATTCCAGTCAAGGACAACAATGACGATATTGCCCTTCTTAACCATCTCCTCTATCTTTTCAAAGGGCGTCGTTTTTACCTTAAACAAGTTTTTTCTTTTCGCGGTTTTAACTCCCCATTCATAGGTTGGCCAATCAACCCATTTTTTAAAAAGATAGTCAAAGTTTTTCCCAAACCATTTTTTAAATTGGGCAAGGCCTTTTTTGCCTGTAAAGAAGTTTTCTTTAGAAAAGGCTTTGGCCTTGATGCCAAAATGATCCAGGGCAATGGCGTTGTGAAAGGGCCAGGTATATTTATCTGGTTTGCCGTGGATGATTTTATTGATTTGGCCAAAGGAGATTTTTTTCTTAGGATAAAAATATTTAAGGATCATTAGGGTGCATGCTTGGCCGCACTGGTTATCTGAGTTTTTAACAAAGGGAATATCAAACCTCATAATCTTATTTTACCATTTTAATTTTTGTGTTAAAATGGGGTTGTGAGAAAGTCTTTGGCCACCGGTTTCAGCTTTGGTTTAACTTCAGGCATCATTACCACCTTAGGGATAATGGTTGGGCTTCATTCAGGCACCGGTTCTAAAATGGTGGTTGTCGGCGGTATTTTGACTGTGGCCGTGGCTGATGCCTTCTCAGATGCTTTAGGGATCCATATCTCTGAGGAAGCCCAAGGCAGTTATTTAGGCCAACAAATCTGGCTGGCAACCCTGGCGACCTTTTTTACCAAGCTTTTCTTTGCCTTGACCTTTGTTGTCCCGGTTTTAATTCTTGATCTTTTGCCAGCCATTGTGGTGAGTGTTTTTTGGGGGCTTTTAGTTCTTTTTCTTTTTAGTTTTTGGCTGGGCAAGAAAAGAAGGGCTGATCCTTTAAAGGTGGCTTTGGAACATTTAGTGATTGCCTTGGTGGTAATTGTCATTACCCATTTTGTGGGCGATTGGATTGCTCTGACTTTTAGTTAGAATTTTCTGATGAAGAAGCCTATCCTTATTTCCGTGGTTGTCCCTGCCTACAATGAAGAAAAATATCTTGGCCGGTGCTTATCGGCTTTAAAAAAACAAACCCTTCCCAAAAGTAGTTATGAAATTATTGTTGTTAACAATCACTCGACTGACAAAACAGGCCTGATTGGCAAAAAAGCTGGGGTGAAGGTTGTTTTTGAGAAAAAGAAAGGTTATGTTTTTGCTTTGCGGGCTGGTTGCTCCCAGGCTCAAGGCAAGATCATTGCCATCACCGATGCTGATGCCCTGGTTCCCCCGGATTGGCTGGAAAAGATTTTCCAGGCTTACCAGGCTGACCCCGGGGTGGTTGGTGTTGGCGGCAGAACTATTCATCAGCCTAGATTTCTCCTGGCGATTTTAGTGGAGGCTTTTTATAATTTCGGCGGTTGGCTTTTTAAATCTTCCCCTGGGTTTAACCTCTCAGTCAGAAAGGATGCCTATCAGCGAATCGGCGGCTTCAGAAAAGAGATTAATTTTGACACCGATCTTGATCTGTGCCTGAGGTTAAAAAGAGCGGGGAAGATGGTTTTTCTTTGGAATAACCCGGTGGTTGCTTCAAGCCGTCGTTTTCAAAGCCCGGGAAGGGCGGCTTATTGTTTTAAAGCGCTGATCAACATCATGGCGCTTATCTTGTTTGGCAAGGCAGTTTTTTTTGAGTTTGGCGAGATCAGAACAGCTATTTCCGGCAAAGGAGGAAAAAATAGCTGATGAAACCAAAGCTCAAGAAGGGTTGGGGGTGCAAAAAGAGGCAATTCTTGCCAGCCAAAAGGAGGCGGTTCGCCGTTTTGGGGCCGCAGAGATTTTGGCAAAGAGAAAGATTATTGGGGAAAGGATCCGTTTTGGAATGGATGAGATTGTCAGCAATACAGAAAGCCTGGCTGAGATAATGGATGTCCCGATTGAGCAGATGACTCTTGAAATCGGTTTAGGTTTGCCGGGGATAGCCAGGCTTTCCTTGGCCGAGCTGGCTTTACCGCCCCGGTTTGAACAGCTTGAGGATCAATTTTTACCGGCCCTATGGCCTCATCTTGATGATGAGACCCGAGCGGCCTGGGATGAAATAGGCGGAAAGGGAAGAGCGGCTGTTTATCTTGATCTTAAAAACAAACATCAGCTTAAAGGTCCAAGCGTCCAGGAAATTTCAGCCGTTTTAGTGGCCAATGAACAAGACTGGTGGGAGGAATTGGACGATGAGCAAAAAAGGGCTTTTTATCAGTTTTTTAAAGAAGAGTTTGGGTTGGATGTTGAAAGCCAAAAACAGCCGGCCAATCAGTGGCTTGAAGAGCAGGCAGGCGTTATTCTTGATGAGCTTGAGGGATGGGAAATTATTGTTGGCACCAAAGAAATTTATGTTCCGGAAACTAGCCAAGGAGCCCCAAACAGATTTCAACTGGCTTTTGTTTTTGTGCCGGACCATGAAGACCCTCATCTGGTTCCCTATTTTCAAGGCCATTAAAACTTGAATAATTTGATCCATTAAGTTATAATATTAACCATAAGGATATACTTGGCCTCTGCGAAAGCAGAGGCTTTTTATGTTTATGAAAGAAACAATCGTCAGTCTTATTGTTCTCGTTTCAAGTGCTGTTTTACCTATCTCCCAAGCGGCGCCTCCTTTATTGGTGCCTATTCCCGATTATCTTTTGGTTTTAGGGGATAAGGAAGTGGTTTTGGCTGAAGCATCCCTTGATTTAACCGCCCGGGACAAGGTGCCAATCGTTAACGAGGTTTTTACCTTTAACATCTTAAAGGCCTTGGAGTATTTGGGGGGCGATCGGTTTATCTTGGAACCGGATGAGATGTTTGCTTTCCATGGTAATGTTTTACCTGAATTTTCCGATCCCAAATTCACCATGAACTCCCGGTTTTTTATTGAGGAAGGTTACAGGGCGATTGGGGGATTGGGGGGCAACGGGGTTTGCCATTTGGCTACCTTTATCAATTGGGTGGCCTCAGAGGCTGGTTTGGAAGTCACCGCTCTTGTCAGCCATGATTTTTCCCCTGTGCCTGGGGTGGCGCGGGAATACGGCACTTCTATCCGTTCCCAAAGCCCAACCCAGAACCTTTATGTCAGGAATGGTTTTGATTATCCGGTGACCTTTATTTTTGAGGTGGGTAAGGATGAAGTGGCTTTAAGGATTACCAAGTAAGTTTGAAGCTTTTATCTATTGATAAAACCGCCTTTCGGCGGTTTTTTTTGTGAGCCGACGATGGGATTTGAACCCATGACCCCTATCTTACCAAGATAGTGCTCTACCACTGAGCTACATCGGCTAAGAAGTGCCAGGGGAGGGATTCGAACCCCCGAAGCCTTGCGGCGCTGGTTTTACAGACCAGTGCATTAGTCCACTCTGCCACCCTGGCTTTTGAGCTGGGAGTGGGATTCGAACCCACGACCTGCGGATTACAAAGCCGCTGCTCTAGCCAGCTGAGCTATCCCAGCCTACGGTTTATTATACTAGACTTTGGGAAGAGATACCAATTTTTAGAAAGGAAAAAGGGGAGGATAGAAAACCTGCCGTCCAGGTTACCGCAAGGTGTTTTCCCCAAACGAACAGGTGGGTGCGCTGCCGCAAAACCCACGGGAGTTGCGGACATCACGCTCCCAACGTGAGAGCTTGTAGAGGAAAAAATCTCTTACGGCTAAAGCCCGTCACGGCAGGACAAATTTAGAATAGCAAGAAATTGGGTTTTAGTCAAGAGGGTTTTGCCTTTAAAAAAGGGCTGTGCCGGGAAGAAGAAAGTTTAGAATCAGGTTAATCAAGGGCGAGAGAATCAAAATTATTCCGGAGGCTCCGAAAAAGGGGAAGATAAGAAGAAGGAGGAGGATTAAGCCGTATTGGTTTAAGACCTCGTCCCATTTGATGGCTAGGTCTTGGGGTAAAAGGCCAATCAGGACCTTGCCTCCGTCTAAGGGATGGATAGGGATAAGGTTAAAAAGGGCCCACATGATGTTAAGGGCAATCACCGGGACAAGAAAAAGTTCCATTAGAAAGACGTTGGTGCCTAAAAAGAAAGGACCGAGGCGGATAAGGATTGCCAAAAAGGTGGCCAAAACCAGGTTTGAGGCTGGGCCAGCAAAAGAGATTAGGGCCGCATCCCGGCGGGGATTTTTAAGGTTAAAAGGGTCAAAGGGAACTGGTTTGCCCCAGCCAAAGATGATTGGCGAGCCGGTAAAAAGCAAAAACAGGGGCAGTAAGGTCCCAACCGGGTCAAGATGAGCAAGGGGGTTAAGGGTGACCCGGCCTGAGAGCCTGGCTGTCGGATCGCCCAAGCGGTCAGCTGCGTAAGCATGGGCTGCCTCATGGATTGAAAGAGAGAAAAGGAAGGCAATGATGAGGATAACCGGGCTGGTAAACATAATTGTCTTTTAAGCCTTGTTATGATAGTATAACACACATGGCTTACGCATGCGATCGTTGTGGCAAAGGCGCTTTAATTGGTCGCCACGTTTCTCGTTCAAAAAACAGAACCCGAAAGATAAGTTTGCCTAATCTTCACCCCTTTAAGGGAGTGTTTAATGGCAAAAAAGGCAGATGGCGGCTGTGTACGAAGTGTTTGAGGGCGGTTAAAAAAGACCAAAAAGAGGTGGAAAAGAAAAAACAAATTAAAACTGAAAAGAAATCCGAGCTTAAAAAAACAAAGCCTGTTCTCAAAAAGACTTCTGTGCCTGAAGCGGCTTAGATTAGCTTTACTTTTGGGTAGCCTTCCTGGAATTGTTTAAAGATAACCGGTTTTTTGCCTTCAAGTTGAACCTGATCCAAGACAAGCTTTCCTCTTTTAAGGTGAGCCTTAAGGATTTTTAGTCTTTTGGGTTTTCTCTTGCCTGGGATTTTAACTCTGGTCCAGGCCCCTGGCCAAGGGTGCATGGCCCGGATAAAGCGCTCAATAACCTTGTCTTTATCCTGCCAGCAGATTTTGCCTGAATCCCGGTTAAGAAGCCTGGTATAGGTGGCCATTTTGTGGTTTTGTTTTCTTAATTTGATCTTGCCTTCAAGATAGGAGGGGAGAATGGTGGCTAGAGATTGCCCGCCAACAGTGAAGAGGCGCTCGTACAGGGATTGAGAGGTATCATCAGGCTTAATCTCTTCCTTAAATTGAACCAGGATTGGGCCGTGGTCCATTTGCTCGTCCATCTTAAAAATGGTTACCCCGGCCTTTTTATCCCCGTTTAGAATCGCTGCCTGAGCCGGGGAAGGTCCCCGATATTTTGGTAAAAGGGAGGGGTGGACATTTAAAACCCCGTGCTTGGGGATTTCAAGGATTTCTTTGGGCAGGATCTTGCCGTACCAGGCCAGGATACCAACATCGGCTTTCAGTTTTTTAAACCTGTCGATTGATTGGCGGTTAAATCTTTTAAAGGGAAAAAATTTTATCTCAAAAAGGGTTTTGGCGTACTGCTCAACCGGATTAGGGGTGAGGGCCTGTTTTCTGCCCTGGGGTTTGGCCGGGAGGGTGACGATGCCAACGATTTTAAACCTTTTGTCGCTGACCAGGGAGTTAAGAACAAAAAGAGAACCCCAATCGCTGCCAAAAAAAATTATCCTTGGCTTCATTCAACCTCCGCCTCAACCATAACCTGCTCACCCTTTTTATCTTTTTCCAGCTTGAAAATCTTGCCTTTTTGGGTTAAGACCCGGTCAATGAAAAGGATGCCGTTTAAGTGGTCCAGCTCGTGTTGGATGTAGGCTGACTGGCGGTCAGCAAACTTTTCTTGATGAGCCTTACCCTTTAAGTCCTGCCAAACAAGTTCAATTTCAGAAGGTCGGTCAACAAATCCGTAAAAGCCGGGGATGGAAAGACACCCTTCTAAAAAAAGCTTTTCTTGGTCTAAGACCTGGCTGAAGCTCTTTTTTGATTGCCAGACAATTTTCGGGTTAACAAAGGGGACAAACTTTTTGCCTTTTTTGATCACAAAAATCCTGATCGGTTTTTTGATCTGAATCGCAGAAAGGCCGACCCCTCTTGGTTCTTTAGCGGCCGTGACTGTGTCTGCTAAATCCCTGGCCAGGTTTTTTATTTTCTGGTCAATCTTTTTAACGGGCTTTGATTTTTGCCGTAAAGAAGATTCAGGAACGGTAATGATTTTTTTGATTGCCATAGGCTTATTTTAACAAATGACAGGCTTTAAATCTATTACTCCCTTGATTTTTTGGATCTATTAATTTATCCTTTTGATACCTTTTTTGAGGCGGAGAGGATATCAACTTTCTTTTTTGGCAAGGAGAGTTTCTTTCCTTGGCTTTTTTAAAGCTTTTCCAGTTTTTCCTTTACCTTTTGGCTGTTTGGGCTGATGTTTTTGAGGATATATTCTAGCTCCTCTTTGGCTTCTTGGGTTTTGTTTTCCTGCTCGTAAAAAAGAGCCAGGGCCCAGTGAGCGGCTTCATAATTGGGCTTTAATTTAATTGTTTTTTCCAAGGTCAGGATGGCGGTTTGATTTTGGCTTAAGCGGCTGTAAAGAATGGCCAGGTTGTAAAAGACCTTGGCATCAGTCGGGGCCAGCTGGGTGGCTTGAAGCAGGGAGGTCAGGGCTTCCTGATAGTAATTTTCATCAATTTCAACCAGGGCGTAAAAGATACGGGTCCGGTTTTTTAGAAAGTTAAGATGGTTTGGGCTGATCTTTAAGGCCTGATCGGATTCCGCAATCGCCAGCTCGGTTAATTGGGCGGAAAGGGAAGCCTCTTCTTGTTTTTGGGCCACCACTGCCAGGCTGGCAGCTGACTGGGCCAGCTCATCATGATAAAAGGGCTCCTGGGGGTTTAGTTGGACGGCTTTTTGGAGTTTTTCAAAAGCTTCCTGATAATGGTTAGTATCATTTAAACTCTTGCCTTTGGCAAAAAGAGTGTCTGCTTGCCAGAAGCGGATTAGGGCAAGCAAGGCGAGGCTGGTAAAAAGAAAAACAACCGTGATAGCCAGGGTTTGGCCCAGGCTTAGGTCTTTTTCTTTTTTGCTTTTTTCCACCTTTTCCTCAGGGATCGTTAAGGCGATTCCCATGGCTGGGTAAAGAAAGAAAAGAAGGCTAACCGCGACAACGGAAAAGCCAAAAAAATTGGTGACCAGGATGGAAAGATAACCTGCTAAAAGGGCCAAAATCAGGTAGGGAGATTTTTTTTCTGTTTTTATTTTTTTCAGGCTCCAGAGAAGAAAGGCGGCGATGATTACTAGATAAGAAATTAAGCCCAGGGTGCCGGTGTTGGCAGCCAGGTTCAAATATTCATTGTGGGCCTTATTGTAAAGGAAGTCCCATTCGGAGACGTCGTTGTGTTCTCGGGGCCGGAAGTTGTAGTAGGCATAGGCGAAAGTCTCTGGTCCGGTACCAAGGATAGGGTGATGACGCCAGATTTCAATCGCTCCCTGCCAAACGATTTTTCTGATCTGACCGGATTCGGTGCCCCCAACGGGGATCGGAGAGGCTTGTTGTTTGGCTTGAGGTTTTCGGATGAGGTGCTCTAGCTTTGGTGTCCAGGGAGTGCCGGCAATAATGCCTAAAAGGACAATGATAATGGTGAAAAGAAAAAAGGTTTTAGGCAGGCGGCGAAAGGTTTTTGAAAAGGAGATTTTTTTGGATCGGAAAAGGTTTTTGATAAAAATTATCCCCCAAAAGGCCAGATAGGCGGCACCCAGGCCTAAAAAGCCGGAACGGGATTTGGTAAAAATAAGGGTCAGATAAAAAAGGGTTGATAGAAAAAGATAGAGAGCTGTTTTCGATTTTTTCCTTTGGTTTTCAAGGATCAAGGCCCAGGTTAAAGGGATAATGGCCACCAGGAAAGCTGCCAGCCAATTGGGCTGGCCCAGGGTGGAGAAGACCCGGTTTTCAACATCCTGGACCCAGTAGTCCTTATCAATCCCAAAATGCTCAAGCGCCCCGTAAACGGCTACCAGGAAGGTGGAGGCTAGAAGGAAACGGATCGCCTTTTTGGTTTTTTGCTTGTTAAAATTGGCAACTAAAGCCCAGTAAAGGATCAGATAGGCAGTCGTTGAGCCTAAACCGCCATGGAAGCGGGAGTAATAGCCCCAAAAACTGGTGTGTCTGTCAATTGAGAAAGCGTAGCTTGCCAGCTGGGTTAGCAAAAAGGCTATTAGAGGCAGGTCCAGAAAGGTCCGGCGGAAGATGATTTTTTTTGATTGGATCATCTTTATCAGCCAGGCGGCTAAAATCAGGCTGGTCAAAAGATAAACGAGCATCATCTTGTTATATTCAAAAAGCTCGTAGTTAAAGGGGGTTAAGACGAGGGGAACAAGAAAAAAAAGAAGGTAAAACCCCTTTTCAATCACCTGATCGCCGATTTTGCCAATCTCCACGACCTTAAGATTAGCAGACTTTTGTTTTCCTGACAAGGGAGGATGATTTGTGCTATACTCTAGCCTAGATGCTGGATGCAATTTTTGGCCTTTTTTCCCATGATTTGGCGATTGATTTGGGTACCGCCAACACCCTGGTTTGGGTGGGTGAGAAGGGAGTGGTGATCCGCGAACCGTCGGTGGTCGCCAGGCATAAAAAAACCAAAAAGGTCTTAGCCATTGGCTTAGAGGCTAAAAGAATGATCGGCAAAACGCCGGCCACGATTGAGGCTATCCGGCCTCTTCAGGACGGGGTGATTGCTGATTTTGATGCCACCGAGGCAATGCTCACCGCCTATATTAAGGAAGTTCACCAATCAGGCGGTTTTTTACCCAAAATCCCTAAACCCCGGGTGGCAGTAGGGATTCCCACCGGGGTCACCGAAGTGGAGCGCCGGGCGGTTCAGGATGTCTGCTTGTCAGCCGGGGCCCGGAAGGCCTATTTGGTTGAAGAGCCGATGGCTGCCGCCATTGGGATCAATTTGCCGATTGACCAGCCCCAAGGAATGCTTTTGATTGATATCGGCGGGGGAACAACCGAGATTGCCGTGATTTCTTTAGGGGGGATTGTGGTTGAGCGGTGCTTACGGATTGCCGGGGATGAGATGGATCAGGCCATTATCTCCTTTGCCCGGCTGAAATATTCCCTTCTTTTAGGGGAGGCCACGGCTGAGGAAGTGAAACTGGAGGTTGGCAGTGCCTACCCTTTGGATAAGGAAAAGCAACTCGTAGTTCGGGGCCGGGGTCTGGAAAGCGGCTTACCCCAGTCCTTAAAGATTTCCAGTTCCGAGATCAGGGAAGCCATCTCACCCGTAGTCCGCCAAATTATTGACAAGCTTTCAGAGGTGCTTGAGGAGACCCCGCCGGAGCTGGTAGCTGATATCCTTTCCCGAGGGATCACCTTATCAGGCGGTGGCGCCCAGCTTTTGGGGCTTGATAAATTAATTGCCGAGGAAACTAAAATGCCGGTTTGGGTGGCTGATGATCCGATGACGGCCGTAGTTCGGGGGTGTGCTAAGGTTTTATCAGATCCTGGTCTTTTAAAAAAGGTCAGGGTAACCGGAGGCTTGCGATGATAAAACAGCTGGCCAAGTTTATTTCCGCCACTTCCAACCCCATCTATGTTCTTCCTTTGGGGGTAGTCATTCTTTTGGCCAAACCTCATTTGGCGGCCGGGATGCCAACCTGGGCTCTTTTCGGCTTTTTTGTTTTGGAAATTGTTGCTCCGGTGGGTTTTTTTATTTATTCTCTAAGCATAGGTAAAATCTCGGACCTGGAGATTACCAAAAAGGATGAGCGCTTTCGGCTTTATCTTTTCACCGTTGCCTGCTGGTTTTCCGGTTTGATCCTGATTTCCTTTTACGGGAGTGAGTTTTTATTTAATATTCTTTTAATCTTTACTCTCCTGGCCTATGTTTTTGCCATTCTGACGGTGATTACCAAAATCAGCGTTCATGTGGGTGCCACCACATCCTTGGTTCTTTTGATCAACCTTTCTTATGGTTTTGGTTACCTGCCCTTGTTTTTGCTGATCCTGCCGGTGGCCTGGTCAAGGATCAGGCTTGGTTATCATACTTACTGGCAGGTTTGGTCAGCCGTCCTCTTGCCCTTAATCTTGATGCCTTTGGGATTTAAGATTTTGGGCATTGGTTAAATAAAAGTGGTATAATTATGGCCAGTTAGGATATGAAAGAAAAACCTGGGCCAGAAATAAGTCGGCTTAAATTCTTGCAGGGATTAGCGGGAGTAGGTGTAGCCCTTCTCGCTGCCAGATGTCAATCTGAGGAACCAACGCCCGAGCCGACACCAAAATCTACTCCTAGACCACCCGAGCTGACACCTGAGCCAACCCTCCCTGTTTCTATTGAACCAACTCCCACCTCTGAACCGGCCAACCTCCCTGAAGGCTCAGTCATGGAAGAAATTGTTGCTGATCTTAGGCTTGGCGAGTGGAACCTTTTTTCTAAGGACATCTTTGAGATTGAGGCCCTTTATACTGGTGGTGAAGGGGAGGAAAAGGTTGTCTCTCGGTTTCAAGAGTTAGGGGCAAGACTTGATGAGGTTGAAGTGAGCGTGGGCTGGAATTTGGTGGGGGCAATCCCTGGGGCGCTTATCTTTGAAGATGAAAGCGGCGGAGTTAGAAGCTATAGCCTTAGAGGGGCCGAGATCAGAATTGACCAAGAGGAGGAAAGAGCCTTTATTGATATTAACGAAGAGGTTTTGAGGGAGATGATGAGTGTTGGGAAAGCCCAATACGTGGATCAGGCAGGCAACGTGATCGGGGAGATCCCTATTTTTGTTTCCCCGCCTGAAGATCTTGACCCTGAGAGCCAACCTCGTTTTGCGATTGTCCCCAGCGAAGAGGCAAACAAGCTGCCCCAGTTAAGGATTAACTGGGTCGGTAATTACGGGGAGATTTTAAGAGAACAAAAACCGTTTTCTATTTTTGAAGGGGGCAGTTTAACCTTTGATTGGGAGCAGGGAGTTTACCGGGATAGTCAAGGAAGGCTGATTGAGGAGTTTGGCTTAATAATACCAGAGAAGGAAGGATCGACGA
>DATLAM010000054.1:0-7154 GCA_035527435.1 Bathyarchaeia archaeon | reverse complement strand
TTTAAGATTTTTAAATCAATTCTAGGACTTTTTAAAATGCTTATCTCTTACAATTGGCTCAAGAAGTTTATCAAAATAAAAAAATCCCCGGGAGCGGTGGCTAAGAAGATCACCCTTTCTTTGGCTGAGATTGAAAGCCTTAAGAAAAAAGGCCAAGACCATATTTTAGAAATTGAAAATAAAGGCCTCACCCACCGGCCGGACTGCTTTTCTCATCTGGGCATGGCCAGAGAAGTGGCCGCCTTTTTTAATCTTAAGTTAAACGACCCCTTGGTCAAACTGGCTGGCAAAAAATTCAAGCCCGAGAAAAAACTCCCCCTTAAAATCAAAATCCAGGCAAAAGATCTTTGCCCCCGCTACTGTGGGATCGTTTTAACTGATCTTAAGATAGAACCTTCCCCGAATTGGCTTAAAACCGGTTTAGAAAGGCTTAACATCCGCTCCATCAACAACGTGGTTGACATTACCAACTTTGTCATGGTCGAGCTGGGCCAACCCCTTCATGCTTTTGATTACGACAAGGTCAAAGACCACCAAATTATTGTCAGAACAGCTAAAAAGGGGGAAACGGTTACCACCTTAGACGGAGTAAAAAGAGGCTTAGAAGAGGACAGCCTGGTGATTGCCGATACCCAAAAGCCTCTGGCCATTGCCTCCATTATGGGAGGCAAAAAAGCTGAAATCAGCCCGGAAACAAAGTCAATCATCATTGAATCAGCCAATTTTGAACCCAAAAACAGCCGGATCACCAGTAAAAAGCTTAGCTTAAGAACCGAAGCTTCCACCCGATATGAAAAAAATCTTGATTTTACCCTGACGTTGCCGGCGATCAACCGGGCGGTTGAGCTGATCCAAAAAATAGCCGGCGCCAAGGTCGCCTCTCCCTTAATTGATGTTCAAAATAAACAATTCAAGCCAAGAATCATTAAAGTTTCCCCTCAATGGCTAAATGAATTTATCGGCCTTAACTTAAATGATCGGGAGATAATTTCCATCCTGGCAAGGCTGGCTTTTAAAGTCAAAAAGCAAGCCAGCCAGCTTTCAGTTGAAATCCCTTCCTGGCGCCAAGATGTCAGCTTTGAGGCAGATATTGCCGAAGAGATTGCCAGAATCTACGGTTATGACAAAATCCCCGCCAGCCTGCCAAAGGAAGAAGATAAGCCTCCGAAAGCAAACCTTCATCTTTTTTGGCGCAAAAAGATTAAGCTTTTTTTAAAGGGATTAGGCTTTACGGAAGTGATGACGCCTCCTTTTGTGGGCACTCCTCTTTTGGAAAGGTGCGGGGTGGCTAATGAGGAATACCTGACCCTGGTTAACCCCTTAACCGTTGATCAGGAATTTATGAGACGATCTTTAGTCCCGTCGCTACTTTCAATTACCAAGGCTAACCTTAAATATTTTAATAAATTCCGGATTTTTGAAATTGACCGCGTTTATTTGGCTCAAGACAAGGAAAAGCCCCAAGAGGTCCCTTACCTTACCGGATTGGCAGTCAGGGAAAAGTTTGTCGAAATTAAAGGGGTGGTTGAAGTCTTGCTTGAAGAGATGGGCATCAAAAGCTATTCCTTCCAGCCTTACAAATTGGAAAAAACCTTTTACGGAAGGGTTTTCCATCCTGGCAGAACCGCTGAGGTGATGGTTAAAAATGAATCTTTAGGAGTAATCGGAGAGATTGACCCAGCTGTTTTACACCGGCTGGGGATCAAAAAAAGGATCGTTGCTTTTGATTTGGATTTTGAACAATTAGGGAAACTTTCAACCGCCGCTAAAAAATATCAGCCTCTTTTCAAATACCCGGCCATTGTTGAGGATCTCTCTTTTGTGGTTCCCCCCCAAACTTTAGTAGGGGAGATAAAAGAGGCGATTCAAAAAACCAGCAGCTTAATCCGTTCGGTTAGGCTTCTTGACAGCTATCAGGATACCCGAACCTTCCGGATTACCTTTCAAAGTGACCAGAAAACATTAAGCGACCAAGAAGTAAGAAAGATAAGGAAAAAAATTGTGGCAACTATCTTGAGAAAATTCAGAGCAAAAATTAAGACGAAGGTCTAGCCTGACATTAACTCCATCTCCATCGCTCCGCTTCTTATATCATTAATAACTCCATCCCTTATCTGAGCCAGTGGCGATTGTTCATTGCCGTTTATATCGGTTAACTTTTTAACTACTTCTCCAGAAAATTCCTTAAGAGCTGTAGCAAGTTCGACGCGAACCTTAATTTGGCTTCTCTCACCCGGCCTCCAACCTTTTCGATAAGCGTCAAGATAAACCTTCCGCACCATGTCTTTGGCTACCGCCAATGAGGTTATTCTTTCTTCCCCTCTTTCGCAACCCATTGTTCTTTCCTGTCCCTAAACAGAGAAACAATAATCATCTTTAATGATAACATAAATCCGCAACTTTTAAATCAGAGTTCTGTCGTTGGAGTAGGAATAGGGGAGGCGGTCGGGGAGGGTGTCGGGGTAAGGCTGGGCGCCCAATCCCAAGGAACATTAACCCCAATTTTTATTTCCGCCTCGCCGCTTTTGCCTTTTACATCCTCGGCTCTTACTTTGATGGTGCGCGGACCGTCCTTGATGTAAATCACCTTTTCATAGGGCTTATCATTAATCGTCTCTTTCTTTTCTCCGTCAACAAAGATTTCTACCTTTTTAATTTCATTGTTGGCCACCACCCCCGCTTTTACTCTGACTTCGTTGGTAGAAAGCTCCTGATGATCATCGGGCTTTTCTATCTTGACCACCACCTCATCGGAAGCATCGCAATATTCAGTCGGCGGATGATAGCGGGAATCGCCAATGGCTGCCAGCCAAGCGCCAATCCCTTCCTGCCAGCGATTAACCCCGTCAACACTTACCGGATCATCTTCTTGAAAAACAAAATATTCTTTTTCCTCATAATCACCCCTGGCAATTTGGGTAGCCGTGGCCAGTTTGTCCTGGCCCTTGCAAAGCTCAAGCTTGGCATGAATCGGATCCTCGCTGGCAGGTTCAGTTCCCTTAATAAAGTACTCCAGTCTTGCCGGATAACCATCATGGGCCCGGTAGCCAGAAACAACATCCACTTCGGCGGTAACGATTCCTGAAGGCTGAGTAAAGCCTCGGGCGGGCTTGCCGGAAAGAGCCTCTAAGATAATCCGCCGCCAGATTGGGGCTGCCCCGGAGACCCCTGAGGCGACCTGCTTCATCGGTGAGTTATCATTGTTGCCCACCCAAACGCCAACGATCACCTGAGGCGTCCAGCCGATCGTCCAATTATCCCTTTTATCATTAGTGGTTCCGGTTTTAACGGCCACTGACCGTCCGGAGAGATTAAGGGCGCTTCCTGGCCCAAAGGTAATTGACCGGGCATTGCTATCAGAGAGGATGTGGGAAATCAAAAAGGCCTGCTCAGATGTTAAAACCCGCCGGCCGGCTACCGATTTATGTTCTTCTAAAACATTGCCGTCCCGATCAGTCACTTTCAAAACGGAAACAGGCTCCGCCCGCAAGCCGCCGTTGGCAAAGGCCGAATAAGCGGAAGCCAATTCTGTTAATCTCACCTCGCCGCCGCCCAGGGTAATTGAAAGGCCAAAGCGGCGCAGGTTCTCTGGAGAGGGTTCAAGGGTTTCCAGGCCTAAATCATAGGCGGTAGTTAACATCTCTTTAATCCCCACCATTGCCAGCATCTTTACCGCGGCAACGTTAATTGAATTCCCCAAGGCAAACCGGGCCTGAAGCGGCCCATGAAACTGGCCATCATAGTTCACCGGTTTGTAATCGGGCTGGCCGGCAACTGGAAACGTGGTCGGGGTATCCATTAAAAGGGTTGAGGCCCGATAACCTTTTTTAAAGGCCGCCACATAAGTCACTGGCTTGATCGCCGACCCCGGCTGGCGCAAAGAAAAGGTGACATTAACTTTGCCATCATAATCGGGATCATTGTAGTTCTTGGAGCCTACCATCGCCAAAATCTCACCAGTTGAAGGGTCAAGAACAATTGCCGCCCCGTTGGTAATCTGAAGCGATTCAACTTTGGCAATTTCCTCAGAAACCGCTCCCTGAGCTTTCTCTTGAAGCTTTAGATCAAGGGTGGTGTAAACCCGCAGCCCTCCCTGTTCAACCACCCGCTGGCCATAACGATCTTCAAGCTGGCGTTTAACATACATCACAAAATGAGGCGCTTTAAAATTAGCCCCTTCAGCCGCAAACTCAACTTCTTCAAGCTGATCCAAGGCTTGCTGTTCCTGTTCGGGAGTAATATAATCATCTTCCTTCATCCGCCGCAAAACCTGGCTCGTTCGGCCAATATAGGCCTGGGGATTATCACTAAAAGGAGAATAGACGCTTGGTTTTTGGGGAAGCCCGGCCAAAATTGCGGATTCCACCAAGTTTAATTCAGAAACTTTTTTGCCAAAATAAATTTCACTGGCCGCTTCGGCTCCCCAGGCAGTCCCTCCATAAGGAGTTTCGTTAAGATACATCTGGAGAATCTCGTCTTTGGAATAGCGGTTCTCAATCTGAACCGCCAAGATAAACTCTTTAATTTTCCGCGGCAGTGTCCTTTGAGGGGTTAAAAGAACGTTTTTAACCAATTGTTGGGTTAGGGTTGAACCTCCCTGGAGCCGGCGATGAACAATGATGTTGTAAAAAGCCCTGAAAATCCCTGTTGGGTCAAACCCGCCGTGTTTATAGAAATTCTTATCTTCAATGGCAATTGTTGCCTGGCGAAGATAAAGAGGCGCTTCTTCAAGCTTGACTGGAGTACGGCGCTGTTGGCCGTAAACGTCATACAAAAGTTCTTCGTTGCGGTCAAAAATCTTAGTGGAAAAGCCCTCCTGACGAACAATTCGGTCAGGCCGAGGCAAATCTTTAGCATAAAAAGCAAAAAGGATAGCCAGGAAAAAGGTCAAACCCACCACGCCAATAAAGCCAAAAATAGCCACTTTTGAAGCCAATTTAGCCCGGCTAAATCTCTGCCAACGAGATCGGCCCCGCAATTGCCTGGTTCTTCTTTTCCAAACCCGCTGCCAGCTCATGAGAAAAATTGTATCACATGTTTTAGGCAAGAGTAAAGGTTAGACGCCAACCTTAAAGAATGATAAAATAAAAGCCATGAAAGCAGTTATCCAGCGGGTAAAAAAGGCCCAAGTCAAGGTAGGGGAGAGGGTTGTTGGCAAAATCGGCCCCGGATTCCTGCTCCTGGTGGGAATAAGAAGAGGCGATAGCCAAAAAGAAGCTCAAGGGTTGGCTGAAAAAATTCTCAAGCTACGCATCATGGCTGATGAAAAAAACCACCTAAACAAATCAATCATCGATGCAAATGGCGAGCTTTTAGTGGTTCCCCAATTTACCTTGTATGCGGATACCAAAAAAGGGCGAAGGCCAAACTTTATCAAGGCAGCCAAGCCCAAGACAGCCAAAAAATTAATTGACCGGTTCGTAGCGGAGCTTAAAAAATCAGGTTTGCGGGTTGAAAAAGGAGAATTTGGTGCTAGAATGGAGGTAGAATTGGTTAATGACGGCCCGGTAACCATCATCTTAACTCAGGAAAGAAAAAAACCATGAAAGGAAAGATGGACAAAATTGAAGAGGTTTTAACCAGGGGGGTAGACAAAATCTACCCATCAGCGAAGGCGCTGGAGAAGGTTCTGCGTTCAGGCAAAAAAATCAAGCTTTACCAAGGCTTTGACCCTTCAATGGAAAATCTTCATTTGGGCAACATGGTCGGGGCTCTTAAGTTAAAACAATTCCAAGACCTTGGCCATGAGGTGATCTTCTTGGTTGGCGATTTTACAGGCATGATTGGTGATCCGACTGACAAATCTTCAACCAGGCCGCAACTGACAAGGAAGCAGGTTTTGAAAAATTCAAAAAAATGGCAGTCTCAAGCCGGAAAAGTTTTAAGTTTCGCCGGCAAAAATCCAGCCAAAATAATGTTTAACAGCCAATGGGGGGACAAGATCACCTTCAAAGAATTAATTGAGATTACCTCAAACTTCACTGTCCAACAAATGCTTGAGCGTGATTTTTTTCAGCGGAGGCTGAAGAAAGGAAAACCAATCCATCTCCACGAATTCCTTTACCCGGCGGCTCAAGCAATTGATTGCGTCAAAATGGACGTTGACCTGGAAATCGGCGGCCGCGACCAAACATTTAACATGCTGGCGGGCAGAACCCTAATGAAAGCCCTTAAAGGCAAAGAAAAACTTGTTCTTACTACCAGGCTTTTGGTTGATTCCAAGGGGGAAAAAGTAGGCAAAACAACAGGCAACGCCCTTTTCCTTAACACCTCACCAGATGAGATGTATGGCGGCATCATGTCCTTTCCAGACGAAGTTATCCCCTTAGCCTTTGAGATGCTGACCTTAATCCCGCTTCAGTCAATTAAAGAGAAGGAGAAAGGCCTTAGCTCCGGCAAGATCCATCCTATGGAGCTTAAAAAACAACTGGCTTTTGAAATTATTAAAATGTATCACGGCAAAAAGGCAGCCCAAAAGGCCCAAAATTACTTTAGCCAGGTCTTCCAAAAAAGGAAATTGCCCGCCACCATCAAGCCAATCAAAATCAATCAGGCTTATGTTAACATCAGGCACCCAGTCGCCAATATTTTATTTGATTTAAAACTTGTTCCCAGTAAATCTGAATCAAAAAGGCTAATTTCCCAAGGCGCAGTCGAGCTTAATAATCAAAAAATAAAAAACCCCAGGCTAATGATGAAATTAAAAGAGGGGGATGTTTTTAAAGTCGGCAAAAGAACAATCAGACAAGTTAAGATCAAATGATCCTATCAAAAAAACAACAAAAGCTCTGGATTATTATTGTGGCCATTGCCTCGATTGGCTTATTGCTAACCACTTTCCTTCCCGCCCTTTCCGTCCTTCTAAAATAATCTTTTTTGCTATAATTAAAGCAGATGAATCTTTCCACACCAGTAGAAAAACTTTTCATGGTTGGGCCGACTTACGCCCGCCGGTTGAAAAAGTTGGGTATCCAAACGGCCGAGGATCTTTTGTATCATTTTCCCTTCCGCCACATTGACTATTCCCTTATCTGGCCGATTAAAAAAATCCAGCCTGGCGAAATCGTCTCCGTTAAAGGAAAGGTCATTTCAATGAATAACGAGTATACTTCTCGAGGAAAAAAGATTCAAAAAGCCAAAGTAGGGGACCAGTC
>DATLAM010000053.1:0-2311 GCA_035527435.1 Bathyarchaeia archaeon | reverse complement strand
ACGCCTTTGGGTAGCCATGCTAAGATCAGTATAGCTTGTTTAAGAAAGGTTTGTCAAAAGGAAGTTAGGTCTTTTTTTTCTTTTTCTTTTGGCCTTTTTTGGCTAGTTTTGCTAGCCCTGATTTAAGCCTAGCGGCCCTATTGGAAGGAATGACGCCTTTTTTCGCTGCCCGGTCAAGGACGCTTGCTGTTTGATTAAGAACCTTGCCGGTAGGATTGGCTCGCGCTTCTCGGAGAGCTTTCTTTATTTTCAGGCGGATACGTTGGTTAACGATTGCCTTTCGCCGATCGCGACGGAGAGCTTTTTTAGCAGAAACAGTAACAGGCATTGCGAAGAAGATTTTATCAGGTTATAATCCGAATGTAAAGAAGAATGATGGTAAAAACTTCTCTTCGCGCTGGCTCAAATTTTTTTACTCGGCGCCAAACGACCATTCTCTCGGCAGCCGTGATTATCATGGTGATGATTGCCGCCTCTCGAATCTTGGGGCTGGTTCGCAACCGGGTTTTAGCTCATTTTTTTTCTGTGGAAACCCTTTCTATCTATTTTGCTGCCTTTCGCCTCCCAGAAACCATTTTTGAAGTTTTGGTTTTTGGCTCTCTTTCCTCGGCCTTCATTCCCACTTTTACCGGCTATTTTGGTAAAGGGAAAAAAGAGGCTTGGTATATTGCTTCAGCTGCCTTAAATATCACCCTTCTCCTTTTTACTCTTTTAGGAATTTTGATTTTTGTTTTTGCCCGGCCAATCTATCAGGTGATTGCTGTGGGTTTTAACCCGGAACAGCTTGATCAAATCGTTTCTCTAGCCAGGATTTTGCTCTTAGCTCAAGGATTTTTTGTCTTGAGTTATTTTTTGACCGGGGTTTTGGAGTCTCTCCAGCGATTTTTAGTTCCGGCCATTGCGCCTTTGCTTTATAATCTCGGTATTATCTTAGGGGCGGTTTTTTTCACCGGCAAACTGGGGATTTATGCGCCAACAATGGGTGCTTTGGTGGGGGCTTTTTTGCATTTTGCGATTCAGCTTCCCTTGGCTTTTTATCTTGGGTTTCGTTTCCAGAGAATTTTTGACTTTCGTCATCCAGGAGTTAGGGAAATCGGCCGCTTGGCTGCTCCCAGAGTGGTCGAGCTTTCCTTTCTTCAGGTGGGCAAGAGCGTTGAGCTTTTTTTAGCCTCATTGGTTTCAACGGCCGCTTATACCTACTATACTTTTGCTAACTCATTGCAGCTTTTACCAGTTGGCCTTTTTGGCATCAGCATTGCCAAGGCTTCCCTGCCAACGCTTTCTTATCAGGCAAAAGAGAAAAGCCTGGCCCGGTTTAAAAAGACTTTTCTTGCTTCTTTTAACGAAATTGTTTTTTTAGTTGTCCCTTGCGCTGTTTTTTTGGCTGTTTTAAGGATTCCCATTGTCCGCTTGGTTTTTGGGACCGCTCGGTTTACCTGGATTTCCACTGTCCAGACCGGCTATACCCTTTCTGCCTTCAGTCTGGGAATTTTTTCCCAGGCCTTGATTTATCTTCTTAACCGAGCTTTTTACGCCCTTCATGATACCGCGACACCTGTGAAGATTTCCATAGCGAGTATTTTTTTAAATATTTGTTTGGGCTTTTTGTTTGTTTTAGTTTTCCATTGGCCAATTTGGGGACTGGCGCTTGCCTTTTCTTTGAGCTCAATTATTCAGCTGGTTGCCTTAATCTATTTTCTTAACCGAAAGCTTGAAGGCCTGGACAAAAGAAAACTTATTTTGCCTTTTGTCAAAATTTCTTTTTCCGCCCTTTTTTCCGGCGGGGTAATGTTTTTCCTTTTAAAAATCCTTGACCAGGCTGCTTGGGATAAAAAACTTTCCTTTTTAGGAAGATTTGGTTTAGTTTTACCCACTACCTTTGATCGATTTGTCCTGGACACCCGTTATACTTTTAATTTAATTTTCTTAACCGCCCTGGTTGCTTTAATCGGGGGAGTTTTCTATTTAACTTTTGTTTTCTTTTTAAAGGTAGAAGAATTAAGGGTTTTAGCCAGACTGATAAAAAGGTTTAAAAAAGAAAAACCCTTTCTTTTAACCGAGCCCCCAATCGAAAACACAACTTAAAGATTAAGAATAATCTTTAATTAATTAAATTAACTCCCTTTATCCATAGAGCTGATAAGTCTTAGGATTGTAAAAGGCGGTAGAAGCTTAAAACCAGAAGAACCCCGCCGCTGATTAAGAAAATAAAAGTAGGGGTAGGAATACCGGCGTCAGGGAGTTGTTCTGACGCAACAGGGGTTGGTGTCGGGGTTGAAACGGTGCTGGTGCTGGTTGTCGTTGGTGTCGG
>DATLAM010000052.1:0-3445 GCA_035527435.1 Bathyarchaeia archaeon | reverse complement strand
AGCTTGTTAGTTAAGAATGGTTTTTTATCTTAAATATCGGCCGCAAAAGTTAGCTGACCTTGACTTGGTTGAGGTCCGTGAAAGCTTGGATGAGTTGGTCAAATCCGGCAAAGTTCCCCATGCCCTTTTGTTTGCCGGGCCCAGGGGCACAGGCAAAACCTCGGCCGCCAGGATTTTAGCTAAAGCGGTTAATTGCCTGACCAACAAAGGCAAAGGTGAGCCCTGTAATCGGTGTTCAATTTGTCAGGCAATCACGGACGGTTCAGCCCTGGATTTAATTGAGATTGATGCTGCTTCCAATCGGGGAATTGATGACGTCCGTTCTTTAAGAGAAAAGATCAAGCTTTCTCCGGCTGTTGCCAAGTTTAAGGTCTACATTATTGATGAAGTTCACATGTTGACCGCCGAGGCTTTCAACGCTCTTTTGAAAACCCTGGAGGAACCTCCTGAACATGCCATCTTTATCTTGTGCACCACTGCCCCAGAAAAACTGCCGGAAACCATCCTTTCTCGTTGTAGCCAGTTTAATTTTCGCAAAGCCCGGGTTGGGGAGGTGGTCAGCTCTTTAAAAAGGGTAGTTAGGGGAGAAAAATTAAAGGTTGAAAAAGGGGTCCTGGAAACCATTGCCAAAAGCGTTGATGGTAGTTTTCGGGATGGAATCAAGATTCTTGACCAGTTAGCCCTTTCAGGCAAAAAGGTTTCTCTTGGCCAAGCCCAGAAGATTTTAGGCCAGATTGAAACCCTGTCGCCGGCCAAACTTTTCACCTTTTTATCTTCCCGAGATACAGCCGGGGCGATTAAGGAGATTGGCCGGATCATGGAAGCCGGGGCTGATCTTGCCGACTACACCCAAAAGATTTTGGATCAGCTAAGATTAGCTCTTTTAGCCAAGATAGGGGTTGAAAACAATCACAAGATTGAAGGAGTGGAAAGCCTTGAAGAGCTGAAAGAATTGATTCGCCTTTTCTCCGAGGCTAGCGAGAAATTGGCCCGAACACCCATTCCCCAATTGCCTTTGGAGCTGGCCGTGGTTGAATGGAGCTTTAAATCACCCCAGGGGGGGGTTGGAAAAACCAAAAAGGCAACCAAGAATAATCCTGCTTCCTCTTCTGCTAATCCTCAAGTTAATCCCCGGACCACTGTTCCTTCCCGGACAACTTCTACCTCCCGGACAACTGCTGCCTCTAAAAGTAAACTCTCTTTTGACCAGGTGAAAAATCATTGGCCCGAAGTTTTGGCCGGGGTTAAGCCTCTGAATCATTCGGTGGAAGCCCTCCTGCGGGCAACCCGGCCTGTTCAGCTGGACGGCACCTTTTTGGTCATTGAGGTTTTTTATCGCTTTCACAAGGAACAATTGGAAATGGAGAAATGTCGGCGGATAGTTGAGGAAGTGGCCGAAAAAGTGATCGGGGCGCCGGTGAAGCTGAAGTGTATTTTAGGGGAGAAAAAGGCTCCGCAGCCAGCCCGGCCGGTTAATCAGCCAGCCTCACCGGGGGAGCAGGGATTGGGGGAAAAAGAATCAGAAGAACAGGATGTGATCAAGGCGGCAGAAGAAATCTTTGGTACCGATGCCAATTGAAGTTTTTCTGGTTGGTGATTATAATGAAGGGTAAGAGGGAGGAAAAATGTTTGATAAGGTAAAACAACTCGGAGAGCTCAAAAAGATGCGCGATCAGGCCATGGCCGTCCAGCGCCAGCTGAAGGAGGAGCGGATTGAAGTTGAGGAGAATGGGGTGAGGGTGGTGATGAATGCTGCCCAGGAGATTCAAGGCCTGGAAGTTGATGGCCAGGAAGAGCACCGGGTTTTGGAGGTTCTAAACAAAGCCCTGAAAAAATCTCAAGAGGTAGCCGCTAAAAAGCTTCAAGAGATGAGTGGCGGTCTCTCCGGCCTTTTAGGCCAAGGTTAATTTAAGCCTGCCCAAAAAAAGGAATGAAGGGTTTAAAGTTTTTTGCCTGCCGTGATTCAGTTAATCTGGGAAGAAAGGTAGCCCGGCTTTTGGGAAAAAGGTTGGGCCGGCTTCATTTGTCAAATTTTGCTGACGGCGAGATCAGGGTTTGGGTTGAGGAAGAGGTTAAGGGGAAAAATTGTTTGGTTTTTCAGACCACCCGCTTGGATCCCAATAATCGCCTGATTGAACTTTGCCTGGTAGCCTCCGCCCTAAAAGAATCAGGAGCGAAAAAGGTTTTAGCCGTCATTCCCAGTTTCGGTTATGCCCGCCAGTTTATGGCCCATCAGCCGGGGGAGACGAAGGCGGCTTTTTTAATGGCCAAAATTTTAGTTACCTCCGGGGTTGATGAGGTGATGGTTGTTGATCTTCATCATCAAAAGATTTTAGATCTTTTTGGGATTCCGGCAGTAAATCTTAAAACCGAAGAGCTGTTTGTTCAAGCCATTAAAAAGTTAAGCCTTAAGGATTTTATTTTAGTGGCTCCGGATAAGGGTTCAAAGCCAAGGGCGGCCAGTCTGGCCGGGAAGCTTAAGGCTCCTTATGTTTTTCTGAAAAAGAAAAGGAAAACCAAGGGTTTTGGCCGGGAGGACTGGAGCCGGGTTTTTGATCTTTCCGGAAAGGTGCGTGGCCTTGAGGCGGTGATTGTTGATGATGAGATTTCCTCTGGGGGAACGGTGGTCAAAACCGCCAACCTCTTAAAAGAAAGAGGCGCCAAAAGAATTTTTGTTTTGGTAACCCATCCGGTTTTCAGTGGGCAAACTTATTTTAACTTGACCCAGGCGCCTTTGGAAAAAATTTTGGTCACCGATACCCTGCCTTTGGGGAAAAAAGCCTTTAAGACCCTGCCTAACCTGGAAGTGGTTTCCGTGGCTGGCTTGGTGGCTTGGGCGATTGAAAAAAGGTTCAAATGAAAAAGGCAACCATTGGCATTATTGGCGGCTCAGGTTTTTACGAGTTGTTAAAAAAGACCGAGCCGGTTAAGGTGGAAACGCCTTATGGCCCCCCTTCAGGGGAGATCAGCCTGGGCGAGATTGGTGGCAAACAGGTGGCCTTTTTGCCCCGCCATGGCCCGGGTCATTCCTTCCCGCCCCACAAGATCCCTTACCAGGCCAATCTTTGGGCTTTAAAATCTTTGGGGGTTAACCAAATAATCACCTGCACTGCCTGCGGTTCGCTCCAAAAAGAGATTAAGCGGGGTGATTTCGTGGTTTTGGATCAGTTCGTTGACCGGACGCGGCACCGGCAGGACACCTTTTTCAACGGGCCGGCGACCACCCATATTTCCACCGCCTACCCTTATTGTCCTTATCTTTCCAAACTGGCTTATCAAACAGGCAAAAAGCAGGGGTTGGTGATCCACCGGAAGGGGACGGTGGCGGTCATTGAAGGGCCGCGTTTCTCAACTAAGGCGGAATCAATTTGGTTTAGCCGAATGGGTTGGCAGGTGGTCAACATGACCCAGTATCCGGAGGTGGTTTTAGCCAGGGAGCTTGAAC
>DATLAM010000051.1:0-2263 GCA_035527435.1 Bathyarchaeia archaeon | reverse complement strand
CCGGCTGGGTTTGCAAGGTTTCCAGATAAATGGTGTAAGGGCTTTTGCCGGACGGGTGAGGCCAGGCAGGCATGCGGCCATCAACAAAAACTTTATATTCCGGCAGTTGCCAGATTAAAAAACCGCCCTGCTCATAAGAGTTGAAGATATTGCCTTTCTCAGGCTGTTTTTTTAAGAATTCGGTGGCTTGACAGACATATCTTATTTCACAGAATCGCTCCCAACTGGTGTTAATCATGGCGGTTCTTGGCAGCTGAAAGAAAAAACCAAAAATGAAAATGGTGATGGAGGCCAAAAAAGTTAACGGGGCCAGCCATCGGGTTTTAATTTTTATTAAGGAAAGAAGATAACCGGCAAAAAAGAAAAAGAAAATAATGTCCCGTCGGGCTCTAAGGGCCATAAAAGCCAGGCCGGCTAAGACAAGAAGCTTAAAAAGACCTTCAGAGCGCTTTTTTGTTTGGAGTAAGGCCCAAACGGAAACTCCGGCTAAAAGAATAATTATTGCCTGAAGCCAGGCAGGAGGTGGTACCCACTCAGCGATCAGGTGAGATAGAGGCGTGCCTGAAAAATGGCGCCAGGCTTCAAAATAGATTTTGTTTCCAAAGGGGTTTAAAAGAGTAGCCGCGAGACTAAAAAGGATCAGAATGAGAATAAAAAAGTAGTTTTTAACCTCTTTCTGCCCTAAGATTAGCCAAACCGTTTTTTCCAAAAGAAAAGCCAAAAGCAAAAAGATTCCTAAAACAAACCCGCCGTGACTGTTAGCCCAAAAAAACATTATTAAAGGCAGGAAGAACCCCCATTGGGGTTTTACCTCTGTTAATTCAATTACCTTAATAAGGATAAAAAAAAGAAAAAAACTAAAAAGCTGGTTACGGATGCCAAAACCGAAGACTGACCAAGAAAGAAAAAGGATTAGCGGCAGGATGGCGATTTTGGCTTTCCGTTTACCAGTTAAAGAAAGCCAAATGAAAAGAGTAACTAACAACAAAAGACTGTTAGCCAGGCTTAAACCAAAAAGATTAAGGTTTTTATAAAAAGGAAAAATTAAACTTTGGTAAAACAAACGGGCATCAGGCCAGGAGTGGTTTTCCATCAGAACACTAAAGTTATTTTGGTTGCAAAGTTTTTGCTCTTCCCAGAACTGTTGGCCGCACCGCAGTTGCCAGCCTAAATCCGGATCAGCGGGGGGAAGGAAGAAAAGAAAAAAAAGGCCAATCAAAACCAGAAAAAAAACAAGGCGATTAAATGATTGATCTTTCATCGGCTAGCTTATTGAGCTGGTCTGGTGCCCCGCAAAAAGACCGCTTGCCAGGGGCGGTAATTTGAATAAAAGGTTCGTTCCTGTAAAGTCTCGTTGCCCCGAACCACTTTCCAATCAAAAGAGACTTTAGCTCCCCAGGCTTTCCAGTCAATTTGTTTGATTATCCCAGATGATAAGGCGGGATCATCTTGATAAAGATCTGGCGGGGGCGGGATCTGATCCCAGATTCGGGATTTCCCGATCGTGGCTACCCGGCCGTCAGAGGTGCCGTAAAGCTCAAAGGCTAAGCTCCTTGCTCCGGTGTTGGCATAAGCTTGGATTAAAATGTGGGCAGGGGTGTCATTTTTTACCTTTAAATCAGGATGAGGCTCCCAGACCGTGGCATCCAGTCCCGGTGAAAACCCTTGTTCATAATAAGCAACCCGGTAAGCATGAGCCTGGCGTTCAATAATCGGCAGGCCTGCATCTAAGGCAGCCCGGAAAAAAGTGGTTGAAACCTGGCAAACTCCGCCTCCGTCACCGAGAATCGTTCTGCCTTCTTTAATAATGTAGGCCTCCTGAAAACCGGTTTCTCGGGAAACTTCGCCCAGTGCCTGGTTAAAGGAAAAGATTTCGCCGGGGGGAATGAGAAGGCCGTTTAGTCTTGAAGAGGCGAGCTGGATGTTATTAATTCTTGAGGCAATTGAGCCCCGAAAATAGGAAACACCTCGGCCTAAAAGTTTTTTAACCCCCAGATCGTTAATCTCCTCAACCGTTATTTCAGGTGGAGTGGTATTAACCGGCAGGTCAACGGTTAATTGACTCTCCTCGTCCGCCTCCATTTTTTCAAGCGCCTCAGAAATTAGCTGGTTGGTTTGATCCTGGTTTAAGGCTTGCCCTTCCTTGGCGGGCGCAAATTGAGTTACCCGGTTGCCTTCAAACTGAAAAGCGGCATTTTGGGGCGGTCGGTCAATGTTTTTGGCTAAAGTAGCGGTGTAACTGCCAATTTCTTCATCCTCAAAC
>DATLAM010000050.1:0-3963 GCA_035527435.1 Bathyarchaeia archaeon | reverse complement strand
GAGTAATTTCAGGATTAGGTAAGGGGATTACCGCCGCCTCAATTTCTCTCCTTTTAAAATCGCAAGGAATTAAAGTTTCACCAGTTAAGGCCGACATGTATCTTAATATCGACGCCGGGACGATGAACCCCTTGGAGCATGGAGAGATTTTTGTGACTGATGATGGGGCCGAAACCGATCAGGACCTTGGCCACTACGAGCGCTTTTTAGACCAGGATTTAAGTTGGAAAAACTATTTAACGGCAGGCCAGGTTTATAAGCAGGTTATAGAGCAAGAGCGAGCTTTGAAATATGGCGGCCGTTGTGTTGAGGCCTACCTCCATGTTCCCGAAGAAATAATAAGACGGTTTGAAAAATTGGCTGATGAAGCTGGGGTGGTGATTGTTGAGTATGGGGGTACTGTTGGCGAATACCAGAACGTGCTGTTTTTTGAAGCGGCCCGGCGGTTAAAGCTTAAATATAAAGAGAATGTTCTTTTTATTCATGTTGGCTACCTGCCTCTCCCCCCATCAATAGGGGAGATGAAAACAAAACCAATCCAGCAGTCAATTCATCAGTTAAATGAGCTTGGAATAAGGCCGGACATTGTGATTTGCCGGTCAGAAAAGGCGGTTGATAACCGCCGGAAGGAAAAAATTGCCTTGGCAGGGGCGCTGGAGAAGGAAGACATTATCTCAAATCCCGATAAAGCCTCAATTTATGAAATTCCCCTTGTTTTGGAGCACCAAAAAATAAGTAAAAGGATCATGTCTAAATTAGGATTGAAATCCTCTAAAAAAGACCTTAAGAATTGGCAACAGCTGGTCAGAAAGATCAAAAAGCCAAAAAAGAAAGTTAAGATCGGCATGGCGGGAAAGTATTACACTAGCGGAGGATTTTCCTTAGAAGATTCCTACATTAGCGTGGTTGAGGCGATTAAACACGCCGCTTGGGCAAGCAAGGTTCATCCGGAGATCGTCTGGTTTGATTCGGAAAAGATTGAGAGAGAAGGGACAGCAGGCTTGGAGGAGATTGACGGGATGATTGTTCCCCAGGGCTGGGGCAGTCGAGGAGTTGAGGGCAAGATCAGGGCGATTCAATTTGCCAGGGAAAACAAGGTTCCTTACCTGGGTCTTTGTTTTGGGATGCAGATGGCCGTGATTGAATATGCCAGGAACGTTTTAGGCTTAAAAAACGCCAATTCAACCGAGGCCAGTTCTCGAACAAAATATCCGGTGATTCACATCATGCCTGATCAGAAGAAATATCTTGAAAAACATCAGTATGGAGGAACGATCAGATTAGGCGCTTGGCCTTGTAGGTTAGCTAAAGGAACAATCGTGGGTAAGGCCTATGGCAAAATCAAAATTTCGGAAAGACACCGGCACCGCTACGAATTTAACAACCGCTATCGGCAGCGGTTTGAAAAAAAGGGTTTAGTAATTTCCGGAAGCTCGCCTGACGGCAAACTGGTGGAAGCAATTGAGCTTTCTCAAAAAGACCACCCCTTTTTCGTGGGAACCCAGTTTCACCCGGAATATAAAAGCAGACCCTTAAATCCCCACCCTTTGTTTTTAGGCTTAATTAAAGCCGCGATTGCTTGATTTGGCTGTTGATACTTTTCTCCTCTTGTTATAAAATTCAACCTGATGGCAAACAGAGTAAAATTTGAAAACACCGAATTTAACGTCGGCGATAAAATAAAGGTTGACCAAAAAATCCAAGAAGGAGATAAAATCCGAACCCAGCCTTTTGAGGGTCTAGTGATCTCAATCAAGGGCCGAGGCGAGAATAAGAAGTTTACGGTGAGGCGAATTGCCGGTGGCGGCATCGGGGTGGAACGGATTTTTCCCCTCAACTCTCCTTGGATTGACAAAGTTGAGGTTGTAAAAATAAATCCCGCCAAAAGGGCCAAGCTTTATTATCTAAGAAAAAGAATCGGTAAAAAGGCAGTCAAGGTGAAAACAAAAGGGGTTGCCCAAAAGGAGAGAAAAAAGAGCGGTCAACCAAAAAAAGTTGGGAAACTTCGGCAAAAAGGCCAGCCTAAACGATCTTCAAAACCAGCCAAAAAAACCTAAAAGTGCGGTGCGGAAACCTGTAAATATCGCCTCTAATTTGTTGATCTTTTTAGGCATTGGTTTTCTTTTGGCTAGCCTGGCTTTTTTCCTTATCCAAAAACCGTCTTTTATCTCGCCTCTTAATTTTTCAAGGCAAAAGATTGACTACTCTTCTTATTCTTTCAAAGCCCTTACCAACAGAGAATATTTCAAAAGCGAAATAAGGCTGGAAAGGGTACTTGAGGAAAAACCAAATTACACTTCGTATCTTTTTTCATTTGCCGCCGACGGAAGAAGAATAACCGGCATGGCCAATCTCCCCAAGAAGGAAGGAAAACTGCCAGCAGCAATCCTTCTTAGGGGCTGGGTGGATGAAAAAATCTATCAAACCGGGATGGGAAGTAAAAATATGGCTGCTTTTCTGGCTGAAAACGGATTTGTTACCCTGGCGCCTGATTTCCTTGGTTACGGAGGGTCTGATTCCGCCTTTCCGGACATGCTCCAAACCCGCTTTTTTCGGCCAATTACGGTAATCAGTCTCTTAAATTCTGTTTTCAGCTTACCTCAGGCTGACCCGGATAAAATGGTCATCTGGGCTCATAGCAACGGCGGCCAAATCGCCCTTTCGGTTTTGGAAATTACCCAAAAGGAAATTCCCACCAGCTTATGGGCTCCGGTTTCGGCTCCTTTTCCAGAGTCAATCCTTTTTTTTGCCAGTGAAATGGAAGATGAGGGCAGGCTAATAAGAACAACCATTGGTGATTTTGAAAAAAAGTATTCCTTTGCCGACTTTTCAATTGAAACTGGCTACCAGAAGATAAGCGCCCCCCTTCTGCTTCACCAAGGCTTGGCTGACGAGTCAATCCCTTTTCAATGGAGCGATCAGCTGGCTGAAGATTTAAAAAATCTCAAGAAAGAGGTAACCTATTATCGCTACCCAAACGAAAACCATAATTTCACCCAGGGCAGCGCCCCAACGGTAAGAGCGCGCGATTTAAGGTTTTTTAAAAAACAACTGGAGATAAACTGATGAAGATAAAAAAATTAATCGTTGGCCAGCTGCAAACAAATTGCTACCTAGTTTGGGATGAAAAGAGCCGGCAAACAGTGATTATTGACCCAGGTGATGATGCTGATTTTATTGCCAACAAGATAAGGGATGGTAATCTTAAGCCAAAGGTAATTGCGGTTACTCACGGCCATTTTGACCACGTTTTAGCTGTGCCTGAACTGAAACTAGCCCTTAATCTTCCCTTCCTTCTTCACCAAAAAGACCTTTTCCTGCTTAAAAGATCAGCCGAAACCGCTCACTACTTTACCGGAGTAAAAGGCGACCCGCCCCTAAGGCCAGACCAATTTATCAAAGAAGGAGACCAGATCAAATTTGGAAAGGAAAAGTTAGCAGTAATTGAAACCCCTGGCCACTCCCCTGGCGGGGTAGTTTTTTACGATCGGGGAGAGGGGGTTCTTTTTTCTGGCGACACCCTGTTCCGTCAGGCTGTAGGCAGAACCGATTTTTCCTACGGCTCACCCCAAGACCTTGAAAAATCAATCAAAAGACTTTTTAAGCTTCCACCAAGAACCATTGTCTATCCCGGGCATGGAATAAAAACAAAAATTGGAGAAGAGAAAACCTATTTTACCCAAGATTTGAAGTGAGAAGTGTGGTCTCTGCCGGAGTGTGTTTGGCCGTCGTTTTGTAAATTCGTAACATTTTTGTTATACTGAAAGAGATTATTTGAGAAAGGAGGTGAAGATTAATGACTGACAAAGATAAACCCGTTGATGATACTAAACCAGCAGAAGAACCCAAGGCAAAAGAACCCCCAGTTGAAGAGCCAAAAACAGAAAAACCTGCCAGCAGTCCAACTGCCCCAGCAGGCGATGCAGCGAAACCAGCCGGAACCGATCAGTCGGGCCGCCAGCT
>DATLAM010000049.1:0-2002 GCA_035527435.1 Bathyarchaeia archaeon | reverse complement strand
TTAGGAATCCAAGCAAAAGGAGAATAAAAAAAATGGCGCCAACAGCTCCCGAAACAGATTACTCCCCCGGATTCCAGGAACACATCAATGTTCATGGATACGCTTTCCTTGCCAAAACAATAGATCGCCTTCGGGAAATCCGTCTTAAAGACTTAGTGAAACCAGGCGTTTCCCCTGAAGACATCTTAGTTGCCGGCTTAATCGTTGAACAATTAGAAGAACCCATGCTTATCACCAAACCCGAGATTCCCGCATTTAAAGGAACCAAGATAAGGGGAAGGGCTACCCACTGTGTTCATTTGGTTTTGGAAGGAAAGGGCTTACAGGTAGAGGGAAGTCCAGAGCATCTTTACGCTACCGGCGTGGCCTACGGCGAACAAATAGGCGTTTATCCTTTCAATTACCGTTCTACGGTTGAATGGGGAGGCAAAGTCGGCCAAAGAAGGTATTCTCAACTTTTTGCCACCGAAGCCGACGATAGTCCCGACTGTTTTAGTGTTGAAACGCTTTCTAAAACTCCCCCAGGTTCTAATAACGGATTTTTTATAGATTTTGTTACAGCGATCAAATTAACAGACTTAGCCTCAGAGATAAAACAGAAGGGTGCAGATCCTAAGCTGTTCATTGTCATTTCTAACGGCATTCAAGTTGCTCATAATATATAAAGGAGAAAAAATATGGCACCCTCACCCCAAGAAACCGGCCGGTCAGCCAAAACAGAAAGAAAAATTTCTTTAGCCGCCGACCTTCACCTGAGGGCAGTTTTGTCTGATTTCCAAAGGCTAAAGCCATTTCAAAATGAGACACTTGAAATAAGGCCGGAAGCTAATTTTCAAATGGCAAACCTTCAGGTTGTTGGCCTAATCTTTGATCCGCTAGGAAAACAAATAGAAATTATAAGACCCGTTTCCGGAACTAAAGGGAGAACCGCTACAGCTGTTCATTTAGTAGTCAACAACACAGACATAGAAGACACCCCTGAAAATCAGGATGCCCTTTATGCTATCGGCAGGCCTTATGGCGAAGGAATAGATTTTTACCCCCTAAAAGGAGGAGACGATTGTCCTGAAGTCAATTGGGGTCATTTCTCTCGCTCTTATCTCATAAATTATTTTCTTCCTGGTTCATCCGAACCAAAAAGAGAAAAGAGAGATGGGCTTGTTGATCAAAGTAGAGGTCTTTTTCTAAAGTTTGACTCGCCAGTTTCCTTGGAGAATCTGGATTCATTAGTTGGGAAAATAAACTCGCTGGTACCCTCCCCAAAGCAGCGTCTGGCCATCTCCGACGGTATTCAGGCCGGCATCGGGAGCTAAGGGCTTTTAGAAAGCTTCTCCTTGACAACCAACCAACCAAATTTTACCAGGACCATTTGCCTTTTCCACCGCCAAGGCTGTTTAAACAAACGATATAACCATTCAAAACCAAGCTTTCTTAACCATTTTGGCGCCCGGGCCACTTCCCCGGCAAGATAATCAAAAGCCCCTCCAACCCCCATCGCCAGTTTAACCTCAAGTTTCGGCCAGTTATCAGCAATGAATTTTTCTTGCTTACCCATTCCCAGGCCAACAAATAAAAAAGCAGGTTTTTTCCGGTTAATCTTTCTTGTCCAAAAATCACTTTTCAAACTTTGTTTTAAATTCTTAATCTCCGGCCCGCTATCAGCAAAACCTTCAAGAGCTGGAAAGCGGTTCTTTAAACCCGCCAGGGCTTTTTCAGCCACCCCGGGCCAGCCGCCCAAAAGATAAACCGGCCAACCTTTTTTTTCGGCCAATCGGCATAAGTCAACCATCAAATCAGTGCCGGTAATCCGCTCCTTAATGGGTTTTCCCAAAACCTTGGCCGCCAAAAGAAGACCCGCCCCGTCAGGAACAGCTAAGGAAGCCTTATCAAGGATCTTTTTAAACCATAAATTTTCCTGGGCAAAGACCACAAACTCCGGATTCGGGGTAACAAGGAACAATTTATGCCTGGAAGAAAGCTCTTGGCTAATTTTTCTTAGCAG
>DATLAM010000048.1:0-5169 GCA_035527435.1 Bathyarchaeia archaeon | reverse complement strand
GATTATTTTTGACAGTTTAGAAGCCGGCCATCGGAAGGCGATTACTGGCACCAAGATTTATGTGGGTGATCTGAAGACCGAAACTTGGCTTTTGGATCAGGTCTTTGAAAAAGAAAAACCAGAAGCCGTGATTCATTTTGCTGCCTACATTGAAGTTTCTGAGTCTGTTAAAAACCCCCAAAAATATTTTCTCAACAACGTTGGCGGCAGCCTGAATCTTTTAAGGGCCATGAGGAAAAACAAGGTTTCAAAGCTTGTTTTTTCCTCAACAGCGGCTGTTTACGGAGAACCCGCCAAGATTCCTATTGAAGAGGATGATCCCAAGCTGCCAACCAATCCTTATGGAGAATCCAAGCTGATGGTGGAGAAAATCTTAGATTGGTACGCAAGGGCTTACGGGCTTTCATCAGTGGCTCTTCGCTATTTCAATGCAGCGGGAGCATCAGAGAGCTACGGCGAAGATCATAACCCCGAGACGCACCTGATCCCTCTAGCGCTCAAGGTCGCCCTCGGCAAAAAGGAGGAGTTTAAAATCAACGGGGATGATTTTGATACGCCTGATGGAACCGGCATTAGAGACTATATTCATGTTCTTGATTTGGCCCAGGCCCATCTTGATGCCTTAAACTTCTTAAAAGACAAAAAAGGTAAGTTTACCGCCTACAACGTGGGTACCGGTCAGGGTCATTCGGTTTTGGAGGTGGTCAGGATGGTTAAAAAAATATCAGGGATTGATTTTAAAAGCCCGATTGGGCCAAGAAGAGAAGGCGACCCAGCCCGGTTGGTGGCCAAGGCCGAAAAAATTAAAAAGGATTTGGGCTGGCAGCCAAGGCATTCGGATTTGAAAACAATTGTTGAGAGTGCCTGGAAGTGGCACCAGGGCCACCCGGGCGGTTATCAAGGCTAGAGGTCAACCTCTACCAATTGGCCTCTTTTTAACTCTCCCTTAAGAATTCTTTTCGCAATTTGGTCCTCAATTTTATCTTGAATGACTCTTTTCATTGGCCGGGCTCCGAGGGCAGGATTATAGCCTAATTCGACTATTTTTTCTATCAATTGATCGGTAATTTTTAAAGATAAATCTTTTTCAGCCAACCGCTTATCTAATCTTTTAAGCAGGAGGCGGGCAACCAGCCGCAGATGTTCATTATTTAATGGCTGGTAGACCACGACCGCATCAAAGCGGTTAAGAAGTTCGGGTGAAAAGATTTCTTTTTTCTGAACAAAATCTAAAACCTTATCAGGCAGTTTTCCATCGTCAGGATCTTTTTTAAGCTGTTCGCGAATAAACTCACTGCCGGCGTTGGAAGTGCCGATAATGATCAAATTGCGGCAATCAATTTTTTTGCCAAAAGCATCGGTAAAAAAACCTTCATCAAGCATTACCAAGAAAAGGTTTAAGACATCCGGATAGGCTTTTTCAATCTCGTCTAAAAGAAGAAGCGAAAAAGGATTTTTGCGGATGGCTGAAGCAATTAGCCCCGGTTCATCTTTTTCCTGGAACCCTAAAACCCTTTTAATGGCGTCGTCCCCCTGGTATTCACTCATGTCAAAGCGGATCATGCGCTTCTCATCGCCAAAATAGGCTTCAGCCAGAGCTTTAGCGGTTTCTGTTTTTCCTACCCCTGTTGGGCCCAAGAACAGAAAGGTGCCGATCGGCTTGTCTTTTTGGGCAATTCCTATTCTCGACCGGCGCATCGCCTTGGCAATTTGGTTAACAGCCGTTTCCTGGTTAACAATTCGCTGATGGAGGAGGCTCTCTAAATTTTCCAGTTTTTCCTTTTCTGCTTTTTCAATATCGCCTAAAGGGATTTTGATTTTTTCTTCTAAGACCTGATTAAGGTCATCAGGGGCGACAACCACTTTTTTAAGCTTGGTAGCGACATAAACACAAGTTTCGTCTAAAAGGTCAATCGCCTTTTCGGGAAAGGGGATGTCAGTCACATATTGATCAGATTTTTTAATAATTTCTGATAGAGACTGATGAAGGACAAAAACGCGATTGCGCTTCTCATAAAAAGGAGTCGTATTTTGAAGAATAATTAAAGCTTCCCTTAAAGTGGGAGGGCTAACCTCGACTTTTTCAAAAACCTTGGTAATTTCCTGATTAGGAAAAATGTATTTCTGAAAGGCAGCCGGGGTAGTTATTCCGATGATTTGGAGCCTTCCTCCCGTGGAGGTTTTCTTAAAAAGGTCAGATAAATCGGTTCGGCCGGGACCAGAAGAAACAAACTTATCAAGGTTGTTGATAATTAAGATGGTGTTGCCGGCGCTGGCTGCCTCCTTAAGGATTTCTTCAATTTTACCCTTGGCAATGATGGTTGATTCGGAGGCGCCCAAAAGAAGGTTGAGGTTTAAAGAGAGGACTCTTTTATGAGCCAGGGAAGGGTTGATCCTGCCTTCTTTAACTTTTTTAGCAAACTCAAGAATAATCGTGTGGCGGCCAACGCCGGGCTGGCCAACCAGTAAAACGTTATTTTCTTCAGCCCGAGAAAGGACCTGCTGAATAAGCTCGGTTTCCCTTTTCCGACCGACAAGGTGATGAGAAAAAGGCAAGGGCTGGGTTAGGTCGTCAGAGTAGCGGTCAAGATCAAGAGTGTAGCCGTATGCCCAATCCTTGCCAATTCCGCCTCGGCTTAAAAGGTTTTCCAGCTCCCAAAAGCGGACTTTTTGCCTTTTCTGTTTTTTGATCCTTTTAAACCAGCGGCAGACTGTCAGAACGTCTTCCTCATCCAGTTTTTGATCAAAAAGAAATTTTTTAAACGGCTCCCAATTTTTAGCCAGTAAATAGAAAAGTCGGGCTGAGGAGGGGCTTTTTGCGGGTAAAGGGAAAGGTTGATCCTTGGAAAGAGATTTCTTAAGCGAATCAACCATTTTTTCCGGAGAGCCTATTCGCGAGAAAAGAAATTTTCCCATCTCGGTTTCGGCTAAAAAGTTGAAAATTTCTTGAGGTTTGACAATATTTTTCCCAGTCAGCTTCTCAGCCGGGTCAGGCGGTGTTCTTAAAAGAAGATAAAGAGGATAAGTGAAACCAGGAATAATAATCCAGGAAGGAATGAGGATTACAAAAAAACCAAGAGTGGTAATCTCGGCTAAAGCCCAGCCTATCAAGACTATTCCTCGAACAACAGCGCCTAGAGACCGAGAAATTAGGTTAAAGGAGAAAACATGGAGAAGGTTGGTAAGGGTCAGCCTTCTTTCTCTTTTGATATTTTGCCTTTTCCAAGGGGTAAAAAAAGTTCTGACTAAAAGCCCGGCAGAAAAATAATGATAGAAAAAGGTAAGGAAGTTTCCGGCTATCTTTAAAAGTTTTCTCGGGGCAAAAACATAATGCCAGGAAAAATAGGCAGAAATGATTTTCATTTCACTTTAAATTTATCATAAAAATGATTGACAGGAAAGACCGATAATTTTTATAATGAAAACGGAGGTAGGGTGATAGCCTTGCGGTTTGAAAACCATCCCGGGGAAAACCCAGCCACAATAGAGCAAATTTTAAAAACAACTGCCTTCTTATTAGGCCTTGATCCATCTTTAGTTGGAGCAGGCCGGCTGGATGCTTACCAGGCAGTTGGCTACTAATCACTACCCTAAAAAATGAAAAAGGTTTTTTTAAGTTCAGCTTTTTTACTCTTATTAGCTACCAGCGTTAATGCCGCTGATGTGGAAACAGTGGTCAGAACCGAGGCTACCGGAAAAAACGCTTCAGCTAAAACAGAGATTACCAATATCGTCAATGGCAAGGTAACTAAGGTGGAAAGTACGGGTTCAGGAGAGATTAGGGTTGAGGTGGAAAACGGCGAAGTAAAGGTTGAGTCCGATAAAAAAGTTTTGCCCGCAATTACCACCACCCAGGCAGACAAGCAGGAAGCTGAAAAGGTTCAAGAGGAGGTTTCTCAAAGGATAGAAAGGGTCAAAAACAAAATATTTGTTTTATTTAGAAATTTGTTTTCAAAAATATCAGGAATTTTCCGCTTTTCCTCTTGACAATTTTTTTAAAATAGGCTACTCTAAGAAACACTCTGCCCATCTGCTCCAGGATGGGTTTTAAAATGGCCAAAAAATCCCCGATGAGCATAAGCGGCAAACTACTGGCTGATATTGCCCAATCCCTGAAGGAACTAGGTGGCTGGGGAAGCATTGAGATTTATGTCCAAAATAATAAAGTCACCCAAATTACCAAAAGAGAGATCAAAAAAACCAACCATCTTTTAGAATCTTCTTAATAATTAAAACCCCCTTTTTAGACCTTGACAAACACAAAGGAATACTATAACGTACTTCTATTAAAGTAAGCTATTATCCGATAGTATAAATACTAGAGGATTGCTGACCGCAAACGGAGGCACGAAAGTGTTTCCTTTTAGGTTTAAGGCCCAGGCCATGTTTTTTCCAAAAGAATCTTTATCAAATAAGATTTTCAGCCAACATTTTGATTGTTGGCTTTTTTACTGACCAATCAATTTAAATTGATTGAAATTTTAAAAGAAAGGAGGTGAAGAAAAATGATGAAAAAAGCTTTAGCTTTAGCAGGTGCAGGTGCTATTCTTTTGTCCGTAGCCGGACCAGCTTTTGGTATGTTCTGGTGGATGGGTAGCGACGACGTAACCATCGGCAACATGGCTATTGTTTCCAATAAGGTCACCACCAAGGCCGACAGCGGAGACAATAGCATTGGTGGAAAGTGTGTCTTCGGAGGCACCATCCGGACCGGAGCCGCAAGCGCATATTCAAACGTGGGTAACGAAGTCAACGGCAGTCGTATTGCCTGTGTTGGCTGTGATGGGGATGTAGATATCCACAACAACATGGGTTTCGTTACCAATAGAGTTTGGACCAAGGCCGACAGCGGAGACAATCGGATTGGTGGAATGTTTGTTGGCGGCGGATCCATTACCGCCGGTGCTGCAGGTGCAACGTCAATCGTTACAAATTTTGTCAACCCTACAGTGGTTGGCTATTAATTGTAGCACCTGTTTTTTGTCCTAGGGAAGGGGGTTTTATCCCCCTTCCCAGGGACGAGTTAGGTCTTTTGAAAAATTAAAAGAAGGAAAAGCAGGATTTTAATTAAATGAAGGGAATTAAAAAGGCAGTTCTTATTTTCCTGATCATTTTATTGTCCTTGGGTCAAATTGGCCTGAGGGTAGTGCTGGCTGAAGAGGGTGGTGC
>DATLAM010000047.1:0-4058 GCA_035527435.1 Bathyarchaeia archaeon | reverse complement strand
GGATTTGCCGGGGAACGAAATTAAGATAGTCCTCCCCCCTGATGGTGTGGGTGATTTTCATTTCATGATCATCAATCGTGGCCGCGGTTACCAAAAGGGCGCTTTTATCCGCCCGGGCAATAACAAAATCGCCAATCTCTTCGGCCTTAACCGTAACTTTGCCCCGACTCGGATCAATAAAGGAAATCTTGCCCGGATTGACTTTTAACCTCACTGCCCCTTTTCGGCCTTGCTTTTTTAATCTTTCAACCTGAGCTTTGGTTAAATTGCGGCACTGACCCGAATATTTTGGCGCTTTGCCTTCAGCCAGCATCTTCTTTCTTTCTTTTTCCAGCTCCTGGGGAGAACAAAAACAATAGTAAGCCTTACCTTCCTTAAGAAGTCTTTCAACATACTGCCAATACCTACCCATCCGCTCGCTTTGCCTGTAGGGACCATAGGCACCGCCAATATCCGGCCCTTCATCCCAGCTGACCCCCAACCACTTTAAGCTCTCTAAAATATCCTCTTCATACTCCTTTTGGCGCCTTTTAGGATCACTGTCATCAATCCTTAAGACAAACTTGCCCTGGTAATGCTTGGCAAAAAACCAGTTAAACAAAGCCGTATGGGCGGTCCCCAAATGAAGCTTGCCGCTGGGAGTTGGTGCCATTCTCACTCTCACTTTAGCCATCGTTGCCTTGATTTTAGCACAGCAAGCTTTTATACTCAAAATAGCTGCCTATGGCGTCTTTATCAATCACTGCCTACTATGCTCGACGAACAATAAAATATGGTTTTATTCTTCTCGTTTGCTTTTTTATCTCCAGGTATTTTTGGGGCATCGCCGGTGATTTTTGGAAAAAGCTTCACCCGCCGCCGCCACCGCCGCCAACCGTTGCCTTTGGCAAGCTGCCGGCCATCGAGTTTTCCAAGCAGGAAGATCTTCCCGACCTTTCCTTTAGGCTGGAGACTATTCAAGGCCGGGTGCCTGGACTGGAGGAAATCGGCAGGGTCTATTTTATGCCCCACTCTGCTCCTAATCTCTTAGCTCTTGACCGGGCCAAGGAAAAGGCAAGGGTGATGGGCTTTGCTGCCCCGCCCAAACCGATCTCGCCAACCACCTTCCAGTGGACCAATAAGGCCACCCCGCCAACCACCCTGGAGATGGATATTGTCAGCGGTAATTTTACCCTCCGCTACAGCTACGAAAGCGATCAAGCCCTTCTCAACGAAGCCAATCTGCCCAGTGATGACCAGGCCGCGATTGAAGCCAAAAAGTTTCTCAGTTCCAATAATCTTTTGGCTGAAGATCTAAAAACCGGCCGGGCCGAGTTTGCCTACCTTAAATTTATATCACCCAAATTAATCCCGGCTATTTCCCTTTCAGAAGCTGATTTTGTCAGGGTAAATATCTTCCGGGCCGACCTGGATGAGTTAAGAATCTTGCCTCCGGATCCCAAAAATTCTCTGGTTTCTTTTCTTTTCTCCGGTTCCAGACAGTCAGCCAAGCGAATCCTTGAGGCAAGGTATCTCTATTACCCGATTGAAAAAACCACTGTCGCCACTTATCCCTTAAAAGATTCTTCCCAGGCCTGGAGCGAACTCCAAACCGGGAATGGTTTCATTGCCAATCTGGGTCAAAATGAAAACGGCCAAATTACTATCAGGCGCGTCTTTTTAGCCTACTTTGATTCGGAAACACCCCAGCATTTTCTTCAGCCGATTTTTGTTTTTGAAGGCGACCGGGAGTTCTATGCTTATGTTTCGGCAATCACTCCTGAGTGGGTAGAAAAGGCTGCCACCGGTGATTAGCAAAAACCCATTCAATCAAAACTTGGGTTTCCCCAAAGCGGTCATTGCTACCTAAGACAACGGTGATGATTCCCCTTCCTTCCCTTTCCGTATAGGCCACCAAACACTCCCCGGCATTTTCAGTCCAGCCGGTTTTAATCCCCTTGACCCCTTCCAGAAAGGTTAAAAGTTCGTTGATGTTAAAAAGTTCATGAACGATCCCGCCGGTGATGTCGGTAACCACCATTTTGGGGGTAGCCACCATTTGAGCAAAAACAGGCTTTTTGAGGGCATAAACGCTTAAGCGGGCCAGGTCAAGGGTAGAAGCATAAGAAAGGGAGGTAAAACCAAGCTCCTCCTGGTCCATCCCCGTGGGGTTGGTAAAAAAAGAGTTGGCAAGATTTAAATCCTGGGCCTTTTTATTCATGGCCTCAACAAAAGCCTTTTCTCCCCCGGGATAGTTTTGGGCCAAAGCCAAGGCAGCATCATTCGCAGAAGAGACTAAAAGGCCGTAAAGAAGGTCAATCACCTTGATTTGCTCACCGGTAACCAGTTCCATATCCTGGCCCTCATGAGAAACCGGTGGAACAGTTAAAACCTGATCCAGATCATAATGTTCAAGAGCCACCAAACCGGTCATCATTTTGACGGTTGAGGCAGGCAGAAGACGAAGAAGGGGGTTTTTCTCATATAAAATAACGCTTGAGTCCCGATCCATTACTAAAACTGATCTCGCGGAAAGAAAGGGCGCCTGGTTAACACCGGTGTTCGCCGGATAAAAAGCCGGGGTGGGAAAATCAATCGCCGTACCCTGGACCCGGGATGGCTGATTAAAAACCTGAGTAAGCTGATAATAGCTTTGGCCAGGAAAAAAAAGAAAGAGGCTGCCTAAAAGGATAAAAAAAACCCTTTTTACCGGGTACCTTTTTAAATTAATCCCCAGAATCATTTTTTTCCCACTACCTTAATACCCAGCTCTTTAAGCTGCTCGGGGGCAACTTTTGAAGGGGCCGCCATCACCGCCGTCTGACCGCCTGAAGTCATCGGAAAAGCGGTCACTTCCCGGGTTGTCTTCTCGTTGGCAAAAACCATCATCAATCTTTCCACGCTCATGGCAATACCGCCATGGGGAGGAACCCCGTATTCAAAAGCTTGAAATAGATGGCCAAACTTATTTTCAATTTCCTTTTGAGAATGACCCAAAATCTTGAAAATTTTTGCCTGAAGCTTAGGATCAATGATCCGCACCGCACCACCAGCAACTTCATACCCATTGCAAACCAAATCGTGTTGCCAAGAACGAACCTTCATCGGCTCTTTATCTAAAAGAGGAAGATCTTCATCTTTGGGAGCAGTAAAAGGGTTATGGGAAGGAGAAATTTCTTTGGTTGCCGTTTTTTCAAACAAAGGAAAATCGACTACCCAGGCAAAGGCCAAAAGATCAGGGTCTTTTTCTTTACGAAGATCAAACCTGTCGGCACCATATTTTTTAATCGCCTGCCTATAAGGAATCCGGGGAAATGGTTTCTGATAAATTTTCTTGTCCGTTACCTTTTCAACAACTTCAATGATTAAAGACTCAGCTAAATTTAAGATCTCGTCCTGATCAGCAAAGGACATCTCCAAATCAATCTGGGTGTATTCTCCATAGGCCCGGTCTGCCCGCGGATCCTCATCCCTAAAAACCCGAGCAATCTGAAAATATTTCTCCAACCCCGCTACCATTAAAAGCTGTTTGTATTGCTGGGGAGCTTGAGGCAGAGCATAAAACTCTCCGGGCCGAAGCCTTGAGGGCACCAGAAAGTCCCTTGACCCTTCAGGGGTGGCTTTGCTGATATAGGGGGTTTCCACCTCAATAAAGTCTCTTTTACTTAACCAATCCCTGATGAAATTTTCCACCTGATGGCGAAGCTTAAGATTTCTTATCAAGCGAGGTCGGCGCAAATCAAGGTAGCGATGTTTCAAACGAACCTCTTCGCTAATCTCATAACCCTCCCCATGAAGATCAAAGGGAAGATCTTTTGATTTGGCTAAAACCTTAATCTTTTCCACCCCCACCTCAACTGCACCGGTGGGAATTTTGGGGTTAGCTAAATCTTTGGGTCTTTTCCTCACCTTTCCTTCAATCTCAACCACATCCGAGATTCGTAAATCCCCTAGCTTCTCTTTGCCAACAACTTGTACCACCCCGCTTCTATCTTTAAGGTCAATAAAAACCAGCTGGCCGTGGTCGCGGCGCCGATCCACCCAACCGCAAAGCCGGACTTTTTTACCCACTCTTTTGC
>DATLAM010000046.1:0-8645 GCA_035527435.1 Bathyarchaeia archaeon | reverse complement strand
GCCAATTCCACTCATGAACGCCATCGCCATAGATCGACCGTTCTTCGTTTGATCGGAAGAATATATTTTTGTCTACACCAGTGATTACAGTAAGGTCAACCTCAAATTCATAGTCTGACCACGAATAATCGCCAGCCTGAGTTTCCGCTAAGCTAAATGAATTTTCTACAGTTGTTCCATATTGCCCATCCACAACTTCCCAATTACCCCTGATGATATTCCAGCCATCGTCGTTTCCGTCATTGAAGTCGTCTTGTAATAGAATAGAGCCAAGCACATCTTTTGGAGAAAGGAGAGAGATAATCAATATTGAAGCAAAAAGAACTAAAAGAGGAATTTTTTTCACTCCATGTCAATAGTACTGGCTGAATCTTCATTTGTCAACGTTTTAATGATAACATTAGATTCCAAGTTTCATTTTTATCCTAAATTCTTTAAAGAGAAATGAAAATTTCTTTAGTAATCACTGTTCTCAATGAGGAAAAGACTATAAAAAGGCTACTTGGGTCTTTGGAAAATCAAGCCAAAGAACCTGGCGAGATTCTTTTTGTTGACGGGGGATCGACTGACAGCACAATTCAATTAATCAAATCAAGGGCAAAGAAAAATAAAAAGATAAGATTAATAATCAAAAAAGGCGCCACTATTGCCCAGGGAAGAAATCTTGGCATTAAGGCGGCTAAGAATGAAATTATCGCCACGACTGATGCTGGCTGTGTCGCCCATCCGGATTGGCTAGAAAAGATCACCCAGCCCCTTAAAGATTCAAAAATTGGATTAGTAGCTGGCTTTTATCGAATGACCGGTCAAACACCATTTCAAAAAGCCTTGGCCCCATATTTGGGTATTCCGCCTGAAAAACTTGATTCCCAAAATTTTATGCCCTCGGCCCGCTCAATTGCCTTTCGCAAAAAAGTTTGGGGAAAGGTCGGCGGCTTTAACGAAAAGTTTAAACGAGCAGGCGAAGACACCCTTTTTAATTATCAGGCAAAAAAGCTGGGAGTGAAGTTTGTCACCGTCTCTGATGCTTTGGTTGATTGGGAAATGCCAAAAACCATTGGAGAGGCAGTTAAAAAATTCTATTTTTATGCCAGAGGTGATGCCCAGGCTGGTATTTGGTGGCACCCAACCCAGAGATTTTCCACCCACAATCTTAAGATTTTCACTATTTACCTTCGCTATTTTCTTGGATTGGTTTTGTTGTTGGCGGGATTGAGCCAGCCTGTTTTCTGGCACTTTTTAATTTTAGCAATCATTGCCTACCTGCTTTGGGCTATTTTCAAAAACGCTAAATATTTAAAAAACAAAAAAGCTCTTCTCTGGTCTCCGGCTATCCAGGTTCTTTCTGACCTGGCAGTGATGGTCGGTTTTGAATCTGGAACTGTGTTAAAATAAGAATCGCGATGCTTTTAGTGGTGGGGCTTGATGGGGCAACCTGGAAGATCTTAAAACCTCTTTTAAAAAGGGGAAAACTGCCGTATCTTAAAAAGCTTGTTGGAGAAGGTGTCAGCGGTAATTTAGAAAGTACTCTTCCGCCAATGACTGCTCCGGCCTGGGCTTCTTTTCAAACCGGCGTCTCACCTGGAGAACATGGTGTTTTTGACTTTGTTGATTACCGGCATGGCTCCTGGGGAGAAAAACTTTTTAACCCGGCTGCCATTCCCGGTAACCGATTTTGGGATATTCTTGAGGAGAAAGGCAGATCCTTTTGTCTTCTTAACATGCCTCTCACCTACCCACCGCGTAAAAAGAAAAAAGGACTGATTGTTTCTTCTCTTTTTACTCCTCCTGGAGCTAGTTTTGCTTCAGATAAAAAAGTCCAAAAAGAACTTGAAAAAATTGGCTATGTGGTCGAGATTAAATTTGAGGAGCACGGAGAGGATTTTAGCAATAAAGGCAAAATCTACAGACAGGCCTTGGAAACTGCTAAAAAGCGCTTTGAAGCGGCCCAGTTTTTGGCTAAAAAAAGAAAATGGGATTACTTTTTTGTTTTATTTCGCACTCCCGACCTGATTCAACACTTTTTTTGGGACGGGGAAAAAACCGAGAAATATTACCAAAAACTGGACGGCTATCTTGAAAAACTTCACCTTCTTTTTAAAAAACGCTACCGGAAAGTTGATTTTATCATCCTTTCTGATCACGGTTTTCACCAAGCAGCTCCTTATCAGTTTTCCATTAACACTTGGCTCCAACAGACAACAGACAGGGAACAAGTGCCTGATTCAAGCTGGAAAAAGGCCCGGAGTCTATACCAAGAACTAAAAAAATGGGGGATCACAAAAGAAAGGTTTGCCTTCTTAAGAAAGCTGGCTAAAAAAGGTTTAAAGGAGGAAAGAAAAGCCCTTTTTGAATTTAGGAAAAAAAGTTCTGTTTGGGCTTTTCGTTTTGGCATTTTTATCAATAGAGAAAACTTAAAAGAGGATTATGAAAAGACAAGAAACAGCCTCGTGAAAAAGCTGGTTGGCTTAAAATATCGCGGCAAGCTCGTTTTCAAGCTTGTGAAAAAAAGAGAAGATGTTTATCAGGGGCAAAAACTAAAAGAAGCCCCGGATATTGCCTTTATCTCCACCAAAGACTTCAATGTCGATGCGATTTCTTTTAGTCCCCAAGTTTTCACTAGAAGAGCCAACTTTGACCTGAAAGGAGAGCACTTTTTAGACAGAGTGGGGATTTTTATTGCCAACGGACCTAGCTTTGCCAAAAAAAAGAAAAAAGCTGATTATAAGATTTGGGAAATGGTTCCTTTGACTTTTAAGCTCTTAGGCGTAAAGGCAGCCCCGTTAACCCTAAAAGAAAGCAAAGACTTGAAAAAGAAAATTGAAAAAAGCGAAAAAGTAATCAAAAAAGCCCTAAAAAGATTTAAAAATGAGTGCGGTCTTGCCTGGACAGGCGGCAAGGACTCAATGGTCATGCTTGACATGGTCAGAAGGATAGCCGGGAAAAACTTACCGCCAGTGATGTTTATTGACCATCAGCTCCATTTTAAGGAAACTTACGAATTTGTTGGGAAAATGAAGAAAAAGTGGGGACTGGATTTAATTGTTGCTACTGACAAGGGAACGCTGAAAAAAATAAAAGAAGAAAAAAACCTGAAGAAAAAAAGAGAAATAGCCAGGGTTTTTAAAATAAAATGTATTGAAAAGACCGTTAAAGATAAAAAATGGAAAGCTCTTTTTGCGGCCATTCGCTGGGATGAACACCCGGCCCGAAGTCAGGAAAAACATTTTTCCTCCAGGGATGATCATACCCGGATTCATCCAGTTTTACACTTTACCGAAAAGGATATCTGGGCTTACATCAAAAAGTTTAATTTACCCTCTAACCCTCTCTATGATAAGGGCTATCGCTCCTTGGGGGAAGCTCCTTTTACCAAGCCGGTCAAGGATAAAAGCTTGCCCGAGCGGGCCGGACGAGAAAAAGACAAAGAAAAAATAATGGAAAGATTAAGAGCTTTGGGTTATTTTTAAGATGGGATACAAAAAAGATGTTTTTGCTGGTCTTACCTGGCTAGGAGGGGCGAGGGGTTTCAGTCGGGGCCTGGCTTTTCTTAAAAATATTCTTGCCGCCAGGCTTCTTTCGCCTCGTGATTTTGGTCAATTCGGAGCCATTCTCTTGGTAACTTCCCTTTTTGAAATTGTGACTACCTTTGGTTTGAGGCCAATCATTATCCAAGAAAAAAAAGTTTCCAAGGAATTTCTTTCAACCACCTGGACTTTTTCTATCATCAGGGGGGGCTTAATTGCCCTGGCAGTAATTTTAGCTTCACCCTTAATATCTTCCTTTTTTGATGATCCCGACTTGACTTTTTTGCTGATGGTTGTGGCCCTGGCGCCTTTAATCAAAGGCTTTATCAACCCCGGAATTATTCTTCTTCAAAAAGAGCTTGAATTCAGCCGGGTGGGAGTTTTAAGAGTCTTGGTTTCCTCAATTGAGTTTTTATCCACCGTTGGGGCCGCTTTGATCCTGGGCAATGCTTGGGCGCTTTTATTTGGCTTTTTAATGGCGGCCCTGGCAGAACTAGGACTTTCTTTTATCGTCAGCTCTTACCGGCCCCGCTTAAGACTAAAGGTTGAGGAACTGCGTCTTGTTTTTCAACGGGGAAGGTGGCTGGTCAGTTCAAACATTTTCAACTACTCGGCCACTCAGGGCGATGACATCATCGTCGGCCGATTATTGGGGCTTCAGAGTTTAGGGTTTTATCAGCTGGCTTATAGACTGGCCAACCTGCCTTTAACCGAGATTGCCGAAGTGTTATCCCAGGTAACCTTGCCGATTTATTCCAAAATCAGCGGTGATACCAAAAGGTTAAAGCGGGCCTTTCTAAAAACAACCTTTTACTCGACTCTTTTAAGCAGCTTGGCAGCCATCCTTTTGATTGTTTTTGCCCAGCCCCTAGTTAAGTTTCTTTTAGGAGAGAAATGGCTGCCCATGGTTCCTCCTTTGCGGATCCTGGCGGTTTTTGCTGTTTTGCGAAGTATCCTGGAGAATGTTAGACCGCTTTTTTTCTCTAGAGGAGATTTTAAAACAATCGCTCTTTTTGATGCGGCCAGAACAGCCATCCTTATTGCTCTGATTTTGCCTTTAATCAGCCGATACCAAACCAGCGGAGCGGCAGCAGCGGTTTTAATTTCCATGGCCGTCATTTTCCCCTGGTTGGTAATTAAGGTTAAAAAAAGCTTATGATCTCAGCGGTTGTTCTTGTCAGAGATGAAGAGAAAAATATAAAAGCCTGCCTGAAAACCCTTAGCTGGTGTGACGAGACAGTGGTGATCGATGACTTTTCCAAAGACAGAACAAATCAAATTGCCCAAAAAATGGGGGCGAGGATTTTTAAACATCGCCTGGATAACAATTTTGCCGCCCAGCGAAATTTTGGTCTTCAAAAAGCAAAAGTGGACTGGGTTTTGTTCGTGGATGCTGACGAGAGGGTAGCCGATAAGTTAGCCAAAGAAATAAGACAGGCAGTAAAAGAGGGCGAGGCCCACGGCTTTTATCTTAAAAGAGATGATTTTTTTGGAGGCAAAAGACTTTGTTACGGAGAAACGGCTCGGATCCGGCTTTTGCGGTTGGGTAGAAAAGGAACCGGCAGGTGGCAGCGGTTTGTTCATGAAACCTGGGAAATTCAAGGAAGGATAGGGGAGCTGAAAGAACCCTTGCTTCATTATCCCCACCAGGCAGTGACTGAATTTTTAAAAGAGATTAATTTTTATTCAAGTCTTAATGCTCAAGAATTTCTAAAACAGGGAAAGAGAGCTGATTTAATTCAGATTTTAGCTTATCCGTTGGCCAAATTTATTCAAAATTATGTTATCCGTCTTGGCTTTCTTGATAAAACCCCGGGGGTGGTGGTTGCCCTGATGATGAGCTTTCATTCTTTTTTAACCCGGGCCAAGCTTTATCTTCTCTGGAAAAAAGGAGGTTGGTGGGAAACAGGAAAATGAAGATCTTCTTGGCTTTGATCATCAGCCTTTTTGTTCTTTTCCCTTTTGGCCAGCTAAACCGGCTTTCCCTTGCTTCAACCGGATTTTCCTTTTCCAAGTATCCAGAGGCCAATCTTTATTTGCTTGACCTTATGGTGGCAGGAATAGGGAGTTGCTGGCTGATAAGCAAGTTGGTGAGAAAAAACAGACCTGCCACACCCATATTGGCCAAGCCGATTTTTTTGTTTTCAATAATTGCCTTTTTATCCTTGGTTTTTAACTCTCCCCTCTTGTCAAGTGGGGAAGTGGTTGTGGCAGGGCTCTATCTTTTCAGGTGGTTTGTTTACGCTCTTTTTTACTTTGCCCTTTTTGACCTTTTAAAAAGCCGGGAAGGGAAAAAAGCAGGTCTTAAAAAATTACTCCCTAATCTTTTAATTGGTGCCGGAGTTGTCTCAGCTGGTTTGGGTCTTCTCCAATACTTTTTTATTCCCAACCTTAAGTTTTTAAAATATCTCAACTGGGATCCTCATTACTATCGATTAGTGGGAACCTTTCTTGATCCGGCCTTTTTGGGTATGATTTTGGTTTTCACCCTTATCTTGCTGGCGGGGCGCTTAAAAAAATTCCCAGCCCCTGTAGGCTATCTTTTATTTGGCCTGGTTTATCTTGCTCTAGCCCTGACTTATTCTCGCAGCTCTTATTTGGCCTACCTGGTGGGAATGGGGGTTATTGGTTGGGTGAAAAAAGCCCCGGCTTTTTTAATCATTATTATTTTGATTGGTGGCTTGACGTTATTGGTCCTGCCTCAACCTGCTGGTGAAGGGGGCCAGCTGGCTCGGACCTATACGATTGAGGCCAGGATTAGAAACTGGCAACAGTCAGCAAAAATTGCCGGAGACAACCTCCTTTTAGGCGTTGGTTTTAACGCCTACCGCTATGCCCAAAGGGACTATGGTTTTTTAAAAGAAGACTGGAAGGTTTCCCATGCAGGGGCTGGCGCCGATTCAAGTTTTCTTTTTATCTTGGCTACCACTGGGATTTTTGGTTTTGCAGCCTATCTTTGGTTTTGGCGGGAAGTAATCAGGATTACCAGCTTGGAAGTAAAAGCCAGCGGGTTGGCTCTTATCACCCATTCCCTTTTTAACAACTCCCTTTTCTATATCTGGATAATGATTTGGTTTTGGACTCTTCTGACGGCCTATCAGGAAAAAATTAAGGAGAATAGTTAACTGAAATTTGTTTTTCGGTTTGGTTGCCTGCTTGATCAGTGGCCGCAATTTTAACCACGTTTTCGCCGTCTTCAAGAATGAGATTGGTTTCAAAACTGCCGTCCTGGTTGACAACCACCAGGCGTCCGTTAACCATAATGGCTGCCTCTTCTTCGGTTAAGCCGGAAAGCTTGATTTGGTTTTCATCACCGTAAAAATCCGCCTGATCGGGTGGCTCACTGATGGCCAGCTTGGGCGGAGAAAGGTCGTAATAGATAACTATTTTAGCGGAAGTTTGGCTGGCATTGCCGGCACTGTCGATTGCCTTGGCCAAAATTTCATTTCGGCCAGAGGTTAAACTGATTTTGGTGGAGGAGAAGGCACCATTTTTTTCAGCCACCAGCTTGCCTTCAGAACTGCCATTTAAAAACAACTCAACGGCTACTCCCGGTTCAGCATAGCCCTTTAAAGTGAGTTGGGCGCTATTGGTTGCCTGGGGCAGGGGTGAGAGAACGGGAGGGGCTGGAGGAAGAATGTCTTCTGTTGTCACGGGCTGAGATGAACTGCGGATTTCCCCAAGGAAAATAGCCATTTTGATAAGAACAGGGATACCCAGAAAGATCAAAAAAAGAAGAAAGCTGATTGTTAAGACGCCAAAAAAGAGAGCTTGGCGGAAACTTCTTTTCTCTTCTTTTCGCGCTAACCTTGAGAAACGTCGGGATCTTTTAGCCATGAGCTGGCGGGCAGATTTGAACTGCCGACCCATCGCTTACGAAGCGATTGCTCTACCACTGAGCTACGCCAGCAAAAGAGAGCGGGTAAGGGGAATTGAACCCCTGACCTCACCTTGGGAAGGTGATGTTTTACCGCTAAACTATACCCGCAACAATTTTAACCAACCTATCTTGGCAAGGTAAGGACATTACCAGCATGAATAAGGTTCGGGCTCTCTAGGTTATTGGCCTGGGCAATTTCCATCCAGCGATAGCCATCTCCATAAGCGCGGAGAGCAATTCCCCAAAGATGGTCGCCGTTGACAACAGTATAGGTATTTCCTGTTATTGTTGGGCTAGCCAGTTTCGGCTCAGCGATGTCAATTGTTGGCTTTCTTATTTCCGCCTTGGGAATGGTTATTTCCTGGCCAGATGTTAAGAGATTGGCGTTGGGGAGCCTGTTCTCTTCGGCAATGTCAACCCAATTGTAACCGGAACCGTAGTATCTTTCTGCTATTGCCCAAAGATTTTCGCCCTGGGTTACCTGGTGGACTCGAGGAAGGCCCACAGGAACCAACTTACCCTCTTCCTCAACCAGTTCAATCCCTTCTTCGGTTACCACTTCAGCAGGTTTTTCTTCTTTGACACCTTGAAAATAGTTGAAGATCAAGGCACCAACCACGACGATCACTAAAGCTCCCAAGATCATGCTAATTGTTGATTCGTTAAGTTTTAACTTTTTAAGCAAACTTTTCAACCAATTGTTTTTCATTTTAGGAAGCTTAATTCCTCCTTTCCAGGCAGAAATTTTGGGCAAGACTGAGCGGGTCCGACCGGATTCGAACCGGCGATCTTCCGCGTGACAGGCGGATGTGTTAAACCACTACACTACGGACCCATAGTGATAATTTGATCATAGCAAATTATTGAGCCCAAGTCAACGCATGTGTTATGATAGCGACAAGATAAAAAATGTCCAAAAATATGAACAATCGGGAAATAGCCAAGCTTTTACGGGCCGTCTCCGCCGCCTATGAAATTAAGGGTAAAAACCGTTTTAAAATCATCGCTTATGATCGGGCTGCTTCAGCCATTGAACATTCAACCAGTGAGGCTAAAGACCTTTGGGATGATAATAAGCTGACCAGCCTGGCTGGTGTTGGCTTTAGCATTGCTTCCCATCTGGATAAACTTTTTAAAAAGGGGCGGGTGCTTCATTTTGAGAAGATCATGAAAGGTCTTCCCCCAGCGATGTTTGAGCTTTTAGAGGTTCCAGGAATAGGACCCAAAACCGCTTTTAC
>DATLAM010000045.1:0-2466 GCA_035527435.1 Bathyarchaeia archaeon | reverse complement strand
TGGAAATTTTCCTTCGGCAGCTGTTCTTTGTAAAATGGCAATCGCCCCTTCGTTAGCAATTTCATACAATGGCCTTATCAATTCAGTTCTTATCCAATTAAGCTCACTCTCGCTAATATAAGTATATCTTCCCGCAAGATGTTCTCTAACGTTTAAGGGGTTAATCTTTTTTTCTTTCATTAAGAGGGCGTTTAAATCTATTGCGGTGTTAATGGCTCTCCTTACTTGCCAATAATAGGCAATAAAACCTTTAATCTTTTTGCCTTTTCTAAATTTGTCTCTTAATGATTCGCCCCCCTCTTCTGCTGGCGCATCCCATTCATTAACCAGCTCTTCTGGAGTAAAACCAGCCCATTTTAAATAGTCTCCCATGTACCACTTTTTCCCATCCCATTTATAGTCTTTATCTCCGAATTTTACCAAAGGACCATCATAACCCCTGTCTTCATTTGGATCATAGGTTTGTTCTTTTTTAATCGCCGGTGTCATTAGGTTAAACTCTTCCCCGTTCGGCAGGAAAGGGCCATAAGCTTCTACCATTTCTGGCCAGCGCTTAAGTACATACTGATTCCAAACACCGTCGTGCGCGGCTTGATATTCTTTAAACCTCTGTCTTCTAGTCTTATGGTCAACCCCCTTTACCACCTTTTCAATTTCGGGTTGTAAAACCGGATATCGCTCAGGGTTATCAACCCATTGAGCCACCTCTCCGTGCTGGGTTGGGTCAGGATGGACAAGCCAAGCATCTAAAAACCGCAGGGCAATTTGTTCATAAAGCGGTTTCCCTTTTAACTCTGGATATCCTTCGCCGAATATTTTTAAATCAGGCATATCTTCGTATTGGCCCCTCCTTATTTGATAATAAAAATCCCTAATTGCTTCTCTTACTTCAGGCGGATCTAAAATCGCGGCCGTATCGGGTTCTTTAATAAGCTTAGACTGATCTACTGCCCTTGGGTCTTCAGGGTTTACTAGCCTGGGATTGGTTCTTAGTGTCTGCAATGGGTTTTGGGCCTCCCACCAGAGACGAAGCAGTCTTAGATACTGTTTCTCTTCCTCGCTGGCACCAATATCTTCCTCAACTCCTTTTGTGACTTTTCTAAATTCCTCTTCTTTAACGTCTTGAAAATCGGGAAAGGCTTCAACTAAGCGCTGATTGTTCCAAATCCGATCCAGAGAACCTCTGGGAAAAAGACCTCTTGGTGATTCTGGAGGACTAGGCGGTTCATGTCGCTCCACATCCCTTATTAGGGCGCGAAGAACGCCCGAACTTTCTTCATCCCTACCTGGTGTTTTTCCCCTCTCTTTTATTCCCTCAGGCATCTTTTCTCCTCTTAAATATCATAACACAATCTGTAAATTTGTTCTAGTTTGCCTGTAATCTGATCGGTTTTGAGGCGGTTGAATTCAATCCTAAAAGGATTGTATCATAAAAAAGACCAATAAAAAAACTGCCCATGGAACAACATCCTGTCCCGCAACACATCACTGCCTATCAGTTTCGGCTGGTGGGTGATATGACCCTCAAACAATTTGGCCTTTTAGCTGGGGGCTGTGTTGTCGCCCTGATCTTTTATGCTCTCCCCCTGGCCAGTTATTTTAAATGGCCGCTTATTTTCTTTTCTGGTTTTTCCGGTTTTGCTTTTGCTTTCATGCCCATTGAAGAACGGCCTCTTGACCGCTGGGTGGTGGCTTTTTTCAAAGCGATCTACTCTCCTACCCAGTTTATTTGGAAAAAAAGGCTGATTGAGCCTGAGTTTTTCAAAGTTTCCTCCCGGCCTAGATTGGCTATAAAGGAGCCCGTGGCTCCGCCTGACCAAGAAAGGCTGGCTGAATATTTAAAAACCCTACCGGTTGATCTGGTCAAAAATCCGCTGGACCAACAAGAAGAAAGCGCTTTAAATCAAATTACCAATCTTTTTCAGCTTACCCCATTGCCCCTCGCCCTTAAGCCAAGCGTTGCCCCTCGCCCGACTGAGGAGGAAGAAAAGCCGGGGATCAAAATCCGCAAACTTCATTTCCCCTCTGAGGAGCAAATCAAAATTGAAAAGGAAGAAGAAAGGCTTCCCCCCACCCTGAGGCCGATTAAAAAAGCTCTTCCCATTAAAAAACCTGTCCGGCCGGATCAGCCAACGGTTCAGGCTACAATTGCCCCTGATCTGCCTATTCCTGCCCCGCCAGAACGACCTAATCTCTTAGTAGGGATGGTTTTAGATCAGGAAAACAAGTTAATTGAAAACGCCATTCTGGAAATCAGGGACGGAAAAGGCAACCCGGTTCGGGCCTTAAAAACCAATAAACTCGGCCAATTCAGAATTGCCACCCCTTTAAAAGACGGGCCTTATGAGATTGAGGTTGAAAAAGAAGGTTTAAATTTTGATCTTATCAGGCTGGAGCTTGAAGGAAAAATTGTTCAGCCAATAGAAATTAAAGCTAAATAATCATGCCTTTTGATCCCAGAAAAAT
>DATLAM010000044.1:0-9502 GCA_035527435.1 Bathyarchaeia archaeon | reverse complement strand
AAAATTCCGATCGGGATTTTAGGACCCCACTCCATTGCCTTTTCCAAGGCCTTAAGTTTGTCTTTGGTCGGGGCTTTCAGTTTGTAAACCCGCTCTTGGTACCAATCAAAGGTGTTGATCTTATTAAAGGTTACGCAGGGTTGAAGAACATCTACCAGGGCAAAACCTTGATGATTAATGGCTTTTTTAATGATTGTTTTCAGATGATCAGCCTCACCAGCAAAACCCCGAGCAACAAAGGTCGCTCCGGCTGAAATGGCCAACGTTAAGGGGTTCACCCCTTCCTCAACCACTCCCTGAGGAGTTGATTTACTTTGGTAACCCTTAATAGAGGTGGGCGAAGCCTGGCCGGTGGTTAAACCGTAAACCATGTTATTATGAACCAGGCAGGCAAGGTTGAAGTTGGCTCGACTGGCTGAAATCAGATGATTCATTCCCTCACCATAACAATCTCCATCACCTAAAACGGCCATCACCTTAAGCTTGTGGTTGGCTAAGCCAATTCCGGCAGCCACTGGCAATCCCCGGCCATGAAGAGCATGAAAGCCATGGGTTTTAACAAAGTCCGCCATATTGCCTGAACAGCCGATTCCATAAACCAAAACTGTTTCCTGGGGAGCCATTTTTTCTTGGGCCAAAACGCTTCTCAAGGAAACCCAGATCGCGTGGTTGCCGCAACCCGGACACCAGGTTGGTTTAATGGGGGTAATAAAATCTTCAGGCTTCATAAATGTCTTTAATTTTTTTAACGATTTCTTCAGGGTAAAACGGCCGGCCGTCATATTTAAGGAGCTTATTTTCAATCTCCAACCCTGTCTGTTCTCTGATCAGGCCTGAAAGTTGGCCATCATGATTATTTTCAATGATTAAGGTCTGATTTGCCTGTGTTAGGATCTTTTTCACCGTTTCGGCTGGGAAAGGTGAAAGCCAGCTAAGGTGAAGGTGGTTAATTTTCAAGTTGGCGGTTTGTTTTAGCGCTTCCCTGATCGGCCCCTTGGTTGAACCCCAGCCAATCAGGGTCAGGTTGGCTTCTGCCTCACCCTCAAGTTGAGGTTGGGGCAGATCAACTAAGGCGGTTTTTAACTTTTGGGCTCTTTTTTCAACCATCTTTTCCCTTAACCGACTCTCTTCCGTTGAGTAACCGGCTTCGTCATGCTCGTAGCTGTTGACTAGACTTAACCCCTTTTCCTCTCCGGGTAAAGCCCGGGGCGAAACTCCGTCCGCTGTTAACTGGTAGCGGCGGTAATCATCCGTCCCCTTAACCAGCTTGCCCCTTTCAATTTTTATTTTTTCCCCATCAAAAGGAGGGGTGCTTTGGTGGCTTTCTGATAAAAACTTGTCCGAAAGAATAATCACCGGGGTCTGAAATTTTTCAGCCAGATTAAAAGCTTGGGCGGTTAAATAAAAAGCCTCCTCAACATCGCCGGGGGCAAGAACAATCCGGGGAAATTCCCCTTGGGAGGCATGAAGCATAAAACGCAAGTCGCCCTGTTCTGTCCAGGTGGGCATGCCGGTGGCTGGACCCGGCCGCTGGGCATTAACCACTACGATCCCTGTTTCCGTGATTCCTGCCAACCCCAACCCTTCACTCATCAGGGAAAACCCGCCTCCTGAGGTGGCCACCATGCTTCGGGCGCCAGCAAAGGCAGCCCCCAGAGCCATATTGACAACCGCAATCTCATCTTCAGCATGCTTAACCAAAAAGTGGTAATCTTTAGCCCTTTCGGCTAAAAGGTGTAAAATTGAGGAGGCCGGGGTCATCGGGTAAGCCGCAAAAAACTTCATCCCGCCGGCGATTGCCCCCAGGGAAATGGCTTCATTGCCGGTTAAAACCAGTTGTTTTTCCAACGCTTTTCTTTTGGTCAAAACCTTTCCCCAAGGCGAGAAACTATCCTGAGCATACTCAAAACCAAGGGAGGCGGCCTGAAGATTGATCTTGACTATCGCCTCTTTTTTGTCAGCAAAAGTGTCCTTGATCACCTCTTTTAAGACCTCAAGGTCTCCACCCAAAAGAGCTAAGCCAGCCCCCAAGGCAACGCTGTTGCGCATCAGCTCGGTCCCGCCGGCCTTTTTAGCCAAAAGCATCAAGGGTATCGGATAAAGCTTTTTGGCTTTTCTTAAAACCGGGCCTTTAAGGGCAAATTCCTTGTTGTCAAAGATTATTCCGGAGCCAGAGGAAAGCTGTTTGGCATGAAACCGGCTCGCTTTTTGGTTTAAGGCAATCAAAAGATCAACCTTGTCAGGAGAGGCAAAAACGGGTTCTCTGCCAACGGTTACCTGGTAGGTATTGTGGCCGCCCCGGATCAGGGAAGGATATTCAATGTAGTCAAAAATGTGGTAGCCTGAGCGAACCGCGGTTTTGGCAAAAATCAGGCCGGTAACCATAATCCCGAAACCAGCCTCGCCGCCTATTTTAAAATTAAACTGTCTGGTCATAGCCTTTATCTTAGCCAACTAAAAGAGAAAATTCAAACTTAACCTTTATTTTGGTAGTTTTTGATGGCCTCTTTCAGGGCGTCGGCTGCCAAAACAGAACAATGAAGCTTTTCAGGAGGCAAGCCGCCAAGCGCCTCAGCCACTGCCTTTTTGGTTATCTTTTTTGCCTGAGCAAGCGGTTTGCCTTTGACCATCATTGTGAGCATGCTGGAGGTAGCAATGGCCGCTCCGCAGCCTAGGGTTTGAAACTTAATGTCTGAGATTTTTTTGTCTTTAACCTTGATAAAAAGGCGCATCACGTCGCCGCAAACGGGATTGCCCACCTGAGCCATGCCGTCAGGATTTTTCATTTCCCCCAAATTTCGGGGGTTTCTAAAATGATTCATGACTTTCTTAGAATAGGCTTGACTGGCCATTTTGATTAGTTTAACAAATAATCATCGGCTCAACCTAGGAGCCATCCTTCTTAATTTTTTAACTATCCCGGGTAAGACCTTAACAACTTTTCTAATCTCCTCTTGGGTGGTTTGCTTGCCTAAAGAAAAACGCAAAGAACCGTGGGCCAACTGGGGCGGAATGCCCATCGCCGTTAAAACATGGCTTGGCTTTAAAACCCCGGAAGTACAAGCACTGCCTGAAGATGCCCCAATTCCCTGATCAGACAAATGAAGGAGTATCGCCTCACCCTCAACCCCCTCAATAACAAACGAGGCAATATCCGCCAGCCTTTTTATGGGGTGGCCGGTAAGATAAGAGTTGGGAATATTGGTTAAGACTCCCTTGATCAGCTGATCTCTTAACCGGCCCACTTTTCTCGTGGCTGTCTTTTGTTCTTGGGCGGCAATCTCTAAAGCTTTGGCTAACCCCACAATCAAGGCGGTAGCTTCGGTTCCCGGCCAAAGGCCTCGCTCATGATGGCCGCCATAAGTTAAGGGTTCAAGTTTGACCCCCTTTTTTAAAAAAAGCCCGCCCACCCCCTTGGGGCCGCCGAATTTGTGAGCCCCGAAACTCATCATCTCCACCCCTAAATTGCTAACCAAAAGATCCAGATAATCAATTGCCGCCGCCGCATCGGTGTGAAGCAAAACCCCCTTTTTTTTGGTAATTCTGCTAATTTCTCCGATCGGCTGAATGGTTCCTACCTCATTATTGGCATACATAACGGAAACCAGGATCGTTTCTTTTTTGATTGCCTTTTCAATCTCCTGGGGATCAACTATCCCCTGTTTATCAACTGGTAAAACCGTTAGCTTAAAGCCTTTTTTTTCAAGCGCCTGGCAAACATCCAAAACACCGTGATGCTCAACTGAGGAGGTGATTAAATGGTTTCCCCGGCCGGCTTTTTTGGCTGCCCAACAGGCTCCCTGGATAGCCAGGTTATCACTGGTAGTCGTGGTGCCGGTAAAGTAAATTTCTGTTGGGTAACAGCCCAAAATTTTGGCTACCTTTTCTCGGGCCTGATCAATGGCCGCTCTTGCCTCCTGGCCCCAGAAATGAATTGAGGAGGGATTGCCGAACTTCTCCGTTAGGTAGGGCTGCATTGCCTTTAAAACCCTTTTATCAAGGGGGGTGGTGGCCGCATAATCTAAATAAATTTTTTTCATTAAACCAAATCGGCTAGGCTTTTTTTCTCCATTGTTTTTTTAACCTTCTCCCCGACCTCACTCCAAACGTCTTTCTGGCCGCAAATGGTTGCCTTGGGACAGCCAAAGCAGGCCCCTACTTCAACCGGCCCTTCCAAAACCTTAACAATTTGACCAATGGAAATCTTTTCCGGTGCTTTTTTTAACAAATAGCCGCCGCCCCGGCCTTCTTTGGCATCAATCAAGCCGGCTTCGCGCAGCAAGATGGCTAATTGTTCTAAAAACTTGAAAGGCAGCTTTTTCCTTTTGGCCACTTGGCGCAGGGAAAGAGGGCCTTGACCATAGTTTTTAGCCAAGGTGATCATCAGTTCTATCCCGTAATCGGCTTTTTTAGTCAAACCAAACATTTAAAAACTCCTACTTATATCGTAGGAGTTTACCATCCTCTTAAAAGGTTGTCAAGTCTTCTTATTCCTCCGGCCGCGATTTGCCAGAAGCATTCTCACACCGGTTAGCCGGGTCAGCACACTGACCCTCGCCGCAGGTGCTATCCTCTCCAAAAACAATTGGACATTGGCTGGTATAAGGATCCTCGTATCGTTCGCAGTGGTCCTTACCCGGAGCACAAACATAGGCATCCGAGCAGTTGCGGTAAAGATCGGTGTTCGTGCTGGCCACCCCGTAGTTATAATCACAATCCTTGTTATCCGGATCTTCCCCGTCCGGCCCGCAGCCTGTTCGGCAATGAATTTTATCAATAATCAGATCCGGGGTAAACTCAAGATTGGTAAAAACCCGAAACCAATCTTTGCACTTGCCGCCTTTTCGGGTCACATAAACATAAGGCTCGCCCTTGGAATCACAAGGAAAATCAGCCAGGTAAGGCGTCCCGTTTTCGCCAAAATCCTCCCCACAATCAGGCAGCTCTTCAGGAAAGCAGTCATGATCAAAGTAATAATCATAAAGGGCGGTTTTTATTTTTTCCAGATCAGCCTTTTTTTTGGCATCTTTGGCCTTTTGGATTTGAGTGAAGCCAACAAAAAAAGAAGCTATCAGCAAACCCAGGATCGCCAAAACCACCAAAAGCTCAACTAAGGTTATCCCTTTTAAAGATTTTTTTCTTCTAAAAACCATTTTCTTCACTATAACACAACCCAAAAAGGATCATAAAAAAACTAAAACTTATATTTTTTGGTAAAATAAAAGCTGACTGATGAATAAAGTTAAAAAACAAGCCCTTTTGGAAAAAATTGATCAGGAAGTAAAAAAAGCCCGAGCGGTGGCTCAAAAAAGAGCGGCAACGGCCCGAAGGGCTAAATCCTTTTCCCGCTCCCAGCAGGGTGACCGCCGCTATTTTGAAGATGCTGATCAGATCGCTCAGGAATCACTGGTTAACCTTCTTGGCTTAAAAAGGGAAATTGAAAACTCTCTAGATAAACCCGCTGAAGAAGCTCATCCTGTGGCTTTTATCACCATCCAGGAAGGCGGAGAAACAACCAGTTTTTATTTCGTGACCAACTCCGCCACTTTAGAGGGGGTTCAGCTTTTAACTCCCGCTTCGCCTTTAGGAAAGGCCATTGATGGTAAAAAAGAGGGTGATAAATTCTCTTATCAGATTGAAAAGGACGGCCAAAAGATTATTTATTCTGGTCAGATCAAAATGATCGAATAACCTTGGGTAAAAGAAAACAGCCGCATTTTTTATCTTTCAAAATCTTTTTTTGATCTGCAAGCGAGTCGATTAACACTTCTTGCCGAAAAGCTCCTTTGGCTAAGCTCATCTGAAGAGGGCTTTGATGCTGATAACTTCTTTTTTTCAACTCTTTGGCTGTCTTTTGATGTCTTTGGTAAAGGGCTTTCAGTTTCCCCCGCCAGCGGTTAACCTCCGGATGACAACGGTAGCCCTTTTTTCGCCTGGTAATAACTGACCAAACGGCATGAATTTCGGCATGCTCGCCTAAAAGGTGGTTTCGACAAAGAACTTTTGGTGGCAAATCCCACACTCGCATGAATAATTTTTAATTAAGCCTGGAGATGGTGAAATTGAGGATGGCGGCAAAGCTGACCCAGAGAAGATAGGGCAAAAGAAGGGCTCCGGCCAGGTTGGAGATTTTAATAAATTTTAAGACCGTTAAGAAAATAAAAAACCAAAGAATTAAAATCTCAATTAAGGCTATTTTTGGCGACTGGAAACCGAAAAAAAGAATTGACCAAAGGCTGTTAAGAGCAAGCTGGAAAGCAAAGATAATTAAGGCAGTTTTTACTTCTCTCTTGTTAGTCCCTGATTGCCAAATCAGATAGGCGGCTATTCCCATGAGGGCGTAAAGAACAATCCAAACCGGACCAAAAACCCAGCCAGGCGGATTAAACCAGGGTTTTTTAAGGGAAGCATACCAGCCGGGAATCGCCGGAGCAGTAAAAATAGAGCCAATAAGGCCAGCGGCTTGGCAGGCAATAATTGAAACAATTAAGGGAATCGCCTTAAATTTCATTTCTGCCTCTCTGTAATTGAAACCACAATCAGGCTGGTGGTTCCGCAGATAAACATTCCCCAAAGGATATCGCCGACCACCATGGCTAAAGACCAGCCGGCAAGAATGGCTAAATTAGTCAGATCGTAAACGCCGTAAACAATCAGGCCAAAAACTGCCCCCCAAAAAAAAGAGCTGGCCTGTTTTTTTGATACCTTTGGCAAAACAAAAAGAAAAATTCCTAAAGGAATCAAGATGTAGGTTAAAATAGCCGGTGGCCAGTTTAAGGTTCTGGTAAAAGCCTCCAGCTGCTGATCGTAAAAGTTTCTGGCAATAAACCCCAGCCAGATAAAATCAAGGCCAATAAAGATTGCCCAGGTCAAGAAAAATTTCTTAATCATGTCTTTATTATACCAGACAAGAATTTTGCTTGACTTCTTCCCTTCTAAAAAGAGATAATAGCTTATCGGTGTTTGCTTTCGTTTCTGATCCTTATTCTCTTGTTTTTTCCCTTGGGACCGCTTTTTTAATCCAAATCATCTTTTTCATCCTTGCCGCCGCCTATAAAACAGACAAGGTGACTGACCTTTCTTATGGTTTAAGCTTTGTCATCATCACCCTTCTTCTTGTTTGGCTGAAAAAAACCTTTTTCCCTCTTCAAATTATCCTGGCAGGCTTGGTCATTATTTGGGGATTAAGGCTGGCAGTCTATCTTTTCATCAGAATTCTTAGAACAAAAAAGGATGTCCGCTTTGACGGTGTTCGGGAAAATTTAGTCAAATTCGGCGCCTTTTGGTTTTTCCAAGCCTTAACCGTTTGGATTATTATGCTCCCTTCAACCATTGCCTTAAGCGCCAGCTTCTATCAGCCGGTAACTCTCTTAACTTTCATTGGCGGGACGGTCTGGTTTATTGGGTTGGGCTTGGAAACAGTCGCCGATTGGCAAAAATTTGTTTTTAAAAGTAATCCTGAAAACAGGGGTCAATGGCTTGCCCATGGTCTCTGGCAATATTCTCGCCATCCTAATTATTTCGGGGAAATGCTTTGCTGGTGGGGGCTGTTTCTGATTGGCCTGCCCTATCTTTCCGGCTGGTTAATTTTAAGCCTTTTCGGACCTTTTTATATCACTTTTCTTCTTCTTTTTGTCAGCGGCATCCCGCCCTTGGAAAAAAGGTATGATCAGCGCTGGCAGAATAACAAAAGCTATCAGGAGTACAAAAGAAAAACCAGCCTTTTGGTTCCTTTTCCGCCTAAAAAATAGATTCTCTCCTTTTAAAAAACCGGGCAACAATTCGGCCGCTGATGGTGTTTAACACCAAGCGATCCAGTCAACCACAACAGTTGCCTTAATCGTGATCACCCTGGTTTGCTAATTCTTGCCGGCAAAATAAAGATTGCCTAAAGAGAAAAGGAGTAAAACCAAAAACATATCTAAAAGTATCCATACTGTATAGTGCCCTAATCAGGGTGTCAAGTTTCTTGGAGAGGGAAGATCACCCGAGATTGTCAGAAAAAAAGACGGCCTGGGTTTTATGAAGCTCGTTCCGCTTAAGACTAAGTTTATCTGTAAAACAATCTCACCAGCCAGCCGAAAAGGCTGCCGATCTGCTCCTCTGCCTGAATCTGCTCCTCAAGATTTGTATTTTGCTCAACTAAAGCCTGGACTGCTTCCTGAAGCTGAGTTTCATCGGCCTGGTTGGCTACCTGATTTTGCAGTTGCTCAAGTTGCTGGATTCTCAGTCTGTTTTGCTCCATCTGGTGTTTGAGGTTTTTAATGGCGCCGTAATCAGGCCCAAAAAGCTTTTTCATCAAGCTTGATTTTGATTCAAGTTTATTAAGCTGAGTTTGGGTTAGAGTCTGCGCCTGCACCTGTTCCTGAGCAAGAGTTCTTACTTTATTACCAACCTCTTCTTTTAAGCCTTCCATCTCCATCAGCTGCTCCATGTGCTGGGTGGCAACCATAAGCTGAGTTTCCTCGGCCTGATTTTGAGTCTTTGCTTGGTTTTGATTTTGAACTTGCTCGCCTTGGGGAGCAGGTGACCCCTCTGCCTGGGTCACCGGATCCTGGGCTTTATTTTGCTGTTGAGCTCCCTGGGCTGAAACCAAAGCAGGAACAAGCATTAGTGCTGAAATTATTAACAAGACTGATGTTAATTTCTTCATCTTTTTCACCTCCTTTCTCTGCGGTTTTATTAAAATTTTAACTCAAGTTGATAAATTTGTTAATCACCACCTCTTAGTTTGGAGATTAAGGCCGGGAAATTTTCCAGTTACTCTCCTTGACTGCTGATAAAAGCTGTTTCTAACGATGCCATTTAAAATGGTAATCGGAACAAACAGAAACCAGCAGAGCAGTGAACGTAAAAATAATTGCTTATTCATAATTTATTTAACAGCAGGAAAAGTAAGCCTCGCTTTCCCTTGTCTCAAGGAATAAAGGATCTCAACCAGCCCAGCCAAAAAATCCAAAGAGCTCGTTATTTATTACTTTCAGCCTTTATTTTTACTCTTACGGCTTCGGTCATTTGATTGGTGCTAACATAACCAAGAGCATCAATGTTTGGGTCATATAACTCAATCATATCAGGGTCAGGCCTTTCAAAAATGCGGGCCCCTTTGATTACCTTCCCATCAAGCAATGACTGTTTTAGTTCAGCATACTTTTCAGGCTCTAGGAAAAAGTCTACGTCACCAACGTGACTTCTGTACGGGTCGGGTTTACGAATGTAAAGATAAGTGTAAGTAGTTTCGGGAACATCCCCTTCTGCTGGAATAACGATAGGCTTATAGAGGCGGTAATATTTTTGATTTAGGTTATCTGCTGGTTCAGTCAGTTCTTCTCGCGTTTTTATAAGCAGTTTATACTCATCATCATAGTGGCAGAACACGCCAAGATTGCCAGCATTAGGAAGGTATTTGCCAAAAGATTGTTTGCATAATTTATAACAAGAGAAATGGATGTGTTTTATTGCTTCTCGTAACTGGGCTTTGGTTTGTATTGGGCTAAATCGG